>DAOMHE010000025.1:0-17310 GCA_035430785.1 Spirochaetota bacterium
ATGAACAGGAGATCGGTTGTCCGGAGTGTTGTTGCTTTTGTTTTAATCTCTATTTTTGTTGTATTTTTGACCTTTATTTTAATGAAGAAATTCACTTGCACATCGGAAGCTGCAGAATCGTCCGCGGATAACAGCCTGCAGAAAGAAAGGAAGTCATCTGTAATTGCAGTTGATTCGGAAAAAGTGAAAACAGTTAAAACTGATAAAAAATCATTGAAAACCGTTAAAAAGGAAAAATCCAAAAAGACGTCCGGATTTAAAAGCAATGATGAGATTAAACAGGAATACGGCAAAATTGAGACGGTTTATCTATTCAGCGGTGAAGTATATACGGGTGCCGTGATACAGAATGATGCGGAAAAATATACGATTGTAACAGTCGGCGGCGTGATAAATATCCCTATGTCGGAAGTTAAAATAAGGAACATTATAAGGTAGAAAGTCATTAATCACATCAATTAATCTCAATTAATTTTCATTTATTAATAGTGATTAATTGATGTTAAAAAAAATTTAGAGAAAATACATTTTGTTGATGACATAATGAGACATAATATGTAAAGTTTGTTCACTTTCAACGGGGGAAAATATGTTCAAACTGGAAGAAGACAAACCATTGACTACAGTAATTAAGGTAGTTGGAGTGGGCGGAGCCGGAACTAATGCGGTAAACCGTATGATTTCTACTGGAATGGAGGGTATCGATTTTATTGTAGTCAATACCGATGCTCAACAGCTGAATCAGTCTCTTGCAGTAAACAAAATCCAGATAGGATCAAAGCTGACCAAAGGTCTCGGCGCAGGTGCTGACCCCGAAGTAGGACGGGGTTCTGCTCTTGAAGATAAAGATAAAATCCAGAAGCTGTTGAAAGGTGCAGATATGGTTTTTGTAACTGCCGGAATGGGCGGCGGAACAGGTACGGGAGCTGCTCCTATAGTTGCCGAAATCGCAAAAGAAACCGGCGCGCTTGTTGTTGGTGTTGTAACGAAACCTTTTCGTGTTGAAGGCAAAAAGCGTCTCGAAAGAGCCGATGAAGGTATGCGTAACCTTAAAGAAAAAGTTGATACAGTCATAACAATTCCGAATGATCTTCTTCTTAAAATAATTGATAAAAAAACTCCGATTGAAGAGGCTTTTAAACTAGCGGATGATATTCTCCGTCAGGGTGTCCAGGGTATTTCTGATATAATAATGGAAACCGGTCTTGTTAATGTCGATTTTGCAGATGTTAAAACTGTCATGAAGGAAACCGGAGATGCTCTTATGGGTGTTGGTATCGCTTCAGGTGAAAATAAAGCTAATGAAGCAACAAAAATGGCTATTCATTCGCCTCTTCTTGAGGAAACCAGCATAGAAGGCGCGAAGGCGGTGCTGATTAATATCGCAGGCGGGCATGATCTTTCCCTGCATGAAGCAACAGAAGTAACTGAAATGGTTTCAAGCCAGGCTGATCCGGAGGCTAATATCATTTTCGGAACGACGATTGATCCGGCTCTTGATGACAAGATCCGCGTTACTGTTATAGCTACTGGCTTTGATAGAAAGAAGAATATGCTTAAATCAAAAGAGACAATTGTCAGAGAAGAAATTCCGCAACAGCTTAAATCCGGAATTCAGAATTATAATGAGAGCTACGACAAAAGAATTCCGCTTCATTCATTCCGCAGTGAATATTTTTCATCACCTTACGGAGAAACTCCCCAGAGAAAAAATATTTCAAATGATTCTTTGAATCAGGATTTGAATGTTCCTGCATTTATGAGAAGACTGCAGGACTAAGAGAGACAGGAGGTTCGAAGAACCTCCTTTTTGTTTATTTCTGCTCGATTATTTTTAGTGATGATTTCGCTACACCGTTTAAGTCTGAGTTTTTATCGAACAGAAGAATTATTTCCGTCCTTTTGTTTTTGTGAATTATAAAATAGAATTCGCTCGCAATCTGTCTTACGAGATCAATCCCTCTTCCGGTCTCGGTTATAATCTGAGAAATATCTTCACCTTTTTCAATGGCATCATCCAGTTTTTTCCGCTGGGCCAGAACATTGAACATGCTTTCGAGGATTTTCTGTTTAGAGAGTTTTCCATTATAGTCTGTTATGGAAATTCCCAGCTTTGAATCACTGTGTCCGAAACAGACATCAACAAATTTACCTTCTTCGAGAGAAACCGGAAGACGTTTAAGTTTTTCTTCGGTCAGACCGTGAGCGTGATATACTGCATTGATAAGCATCTCATTGAGTATAAGGTTCAGCATTGAAATGTCTGATATCTTGAAGTTCCACTCGTTAATATAATCTGTCACAGTTCTTATTGCAGGTATAATCTGGTTTGAAGCTGTGATGCGTATTTTTTTTAAAACTTTGATTTTCTGAATATAGTTATCAAGATTGAAAAGGTCTTCCTGAAGCATAAGTTTCTTTGCAAGTGAAATGAGTTCTTCTCCGTTAACAGGTTTGCTGATTATATTACCGATACCTTCTGTGAAAATCTTGTCAAAAAAATCTTCCATGTTTCTGTCTGTCAGCATGATGATGGGCAGAAACGGATAGTTTTTCTGAAGATAATAGTAGAATTCAAAAGAGTTATCTCCCGGAAGATCAATTTCGGAAATTATCAGTGAAATGTCCTCAGCTTCAATTTTGGCGATTGCATCAAATGCGGTTGTGCAGGTTTCGGTTTTATATCCTTCCGCAAGAAGTACGGATTGAACCGAATGTCGGTAATCAGTAGGATCAACGATCAGTATTTTGCTCATGTTTTAATTTCCCTTGTGTAGGTTCAGGATACAGAAATAATTATTATTATCAAGCAGAAAACTTAATTACTATCTGTATTCATTTCCATTGTTTTGTTGCAGTTTTCTACCGCTTTGTTAAGGTTTACTGTATCTTTTTTAAGTTTATAGAAACTTATGAGCAGCAGGCAGTATTCTTCTTCGTTTTTATTTATTTCGATGGCTTTTTTTACGGCATTGATTCCCAGATTGAGTTCCAAATCTCTTTTTGAGTGTATTCCGCCTGAGAGAAAAAGATTGGCAATATGAAAATAAGCCTTGTCGTGACATGGGTTAAGATATATAAGCTGGCGTAAATATTTAAGGGACGTTCGGTTATCTTTTTTTGATCTTAGAAGTGAGTCCAGTTCAAAGTACAGTCTTTCATCTGCCGGATTAGAAGATATCCCGCGTTTCAAAATTTCAATTGCTTCTTCGGTCTTGTTCCTGCCCCGGTAAGTTCTTGCTTCGTTCAGAGAGCTTTCGCTTTCGGTGATATTAAGATTTTTTGCTTTATCAAAATAGTCTGCTGCTTCTTCTGTTCTTTTTGAGAGATAGAGCATTCTTGCCATGCCGAGCAAAGCCCTTGTGTTGTCCCTGCGTATTTCAAGGGATTTCGAATAAAGTTTTTCCGCATTTGAATTGTTTCCGTAATAGTCTTCGATATCTGCAACGGCGTTAAGTATTTCATATTGATTCGGATTAATGTTGAGGGAGTCATTGAAAAGTTTTTTTGCGTCCCGCCTGTTCTCTTTTGCCAGATTTATAAGCGCGAGATAATTCAAAGACATAAAAGCCGATGGATTTATGCGCAGTGCTTTCCTTAATGATTCTTCGGAGAAAGAATACATTTTTTCGTTGTATTGAATTATTCCGCGTCTTTCATAATAAAGAAAATCTTCTTCCGAATAAAAAGATCCGCAAAAAACTGACACAAGAATTAAAAATGTTATAAATTTTGTTGACAGAAAACGCCTCTAATTTATAAAAGTATCTGTTCATGTATAGGAGCGGTCAGGTAGCTCAGTCGGTAGAGCAGAGGACTGAAAATCCTCGTGTCGGCGGTTCGATTCCGTCTCTGACCAATAGCTCCAAAATACATGCAATCTTTCCTATTTCTCCTTAAAATCATTCATTATTTAATTGCTTTTTTTATTCAATGCAATAATAATTTTTTACTTTCTTTAACTTTTGCGTAATAAAATTGATGGACACTTGAGCGTAATATTTTATATCTGTTATGAATGGGGTTAGGGGCAATGTCTACAACTACTACTGTAAAAAAGACCATGAAAAAAAACAGAATAAAGAAGAAAACCAATCTTCTAAAGCTTTATTCTGTGATGAATAAGCTTACTCACGACGCTGTTGATAAAGAGGTCGTTAAGCGCTTTAAAATATTAATAGATTCTTCAGATGAGGATTTTACAAAATCAGAAGTTGACGGAATTATTAAGCATTACCAGAATATTGATTTATCTCATTATCATGAAGGGTTGCAAGCTTATATCCGTCATTACGTATTTATGGCAAAGAGAAAAGTTAAGTAATGTCTTCCAAATATGTTGTAATTATATGCGACGGTATGAGCGATTTCCCAATGGATGAATTCGGCGGGAAAACTGTTCTTGACTATGCTGCAACTCCCAATATGGACAAGCTTGCTGCAATGGGTTCGTGCGGACTTGCGAAAACCGTTCCCGACGGAATGACTCCCGGAAGCGATATAGCGAATCTTTCCATTTTCGGATATAATCCGCGAAAATTTTTCACTGGAAGAGCGCCGCTTGAAGCTATCAACCTTGGCCTTGAACTTGGAGAAAAGGACGCGGCTTTCAGATGTAATATACTTACACTTGAAAACGGCAGGATGAAGGATTTTTGCGCGGATCATATCGATACCGCTCTTTCGTCTGTAATTATTGAAGAGTTTAACCGCCAAAATGATAATTCTGATTTTGAATTTTACACAGGTGTTTCTTACCGGAATATTTTCATCTGGAGAAATTATCCATACAAAGATATTACATCAGCTACACCTCCTCACGATATACAGGGAAAGGATACGTCTTCCTATCTTCCGTCCGGAAGCGGTTCAGAAGAGATATTGTCTTTGATGAAAAAATCTGAATCAGTTATCGCTTCTTCTGCTGTTAAAGAAGCGATGAAAAAATATAAGGGAGATCCCTTTTCTTTCTGGATATGGGGCGGCGGAAGAAAACCCGCATTATCAAAATATTCAGACAGATTTTCTCTCAAGGGTGTGACTATTTCTGCAGTCGATCTTATCAATGGTATAGGAAGGGCTGTTGGTCTTGATCCTGTTAAGGTTGAAGGCGCAA
This sequence comes from Spirochaetota bacterium, assembly GCA_035430785.1. Lineage (GTDB taxonomy): Bacteria > Spirochaetota > UBA4802 > UBA4802 > JAFGJZ01 > JAKJGA01. Next base: position 5,117 of record DAOMHE010000025.1, read on the forward strand.
CAGGTTATATTGACACTAATTATAAGGGAAAAGCTGATGCTGCTCTTGAAGCTCTCAGAAGCGGCAGTGATATAGCTTTTATTCATCTGGAATCGCCTGACGAATCCGGTCATGAAGGAAACTCTGAGCATAAACTTAAATCAATTCAGGATATTGATTCGTTAATAGTCGGTCCGGTTTATGATGCTTTGTCTTCAGAGTATACAGACTATTCAATCATCATAATGCCGGATCATTCGACTCCGATTAAAGTCAGGACGCATACTCCGGAGCCGGTGCCTTTTCTTATTTATTCTTCGAAAGGAATATCCGGGTCGGATAAATTTAAATCTGTTGATTCTTTTTCTGAAAAAAATTCCGCTTCAACCGGATTATATTTCGATGATGCTTCAGTTATCGTCGAAGCAATGATCCGCAATACTCTTTAAGCGCCAAAATGATTCTTGCATTATTAATTTAAGCATGTATAATTCATATAATGTTTTCTGTTTTAAATACAGGATAGTATATGAATTTATTGACACAATCTCTTACTTTTACTGCTGTGAATACCTTTGTTGTATTCTGTCTTTACCTTTATGTTTTTTTTTCAGACAGACAGGATTATCTTAAATTCTGGGTAATATCATGGTTCTTATATCTTGTACATCTTATATTTGCCGCGTTAAATTTGTGGGGATTCGGATTAAGTATTTTTGGATCACTTGAATCGGTTTTTCTTATTTTAAGCGCTTATTTTCTTGCAGAAGGTGTTCTTTCCTTCCTTAAATGCAGTCTGCCAAGAGCAGCAAGGCTCATGGTTTTTATAATAATTCTTTGGATGATTGTTTCTACGTTTTTATTTGCCAACCATTCTTCATCCATTCCTTCTCCTGGTTTTATTTTTCTTTCGGCAGTATATGCAGGAATCGGGATAATGTATATCTCATACATGGATGTATCATCTCCCGCGCGTTATATGGTAGGTGTATCTTTTTTAGTTTTGGCTTTAATCAAATCGGATTTTATGCTTTTCGGAGATTCGATTAATCGGCTTTCCGTAAAATACGCAATAACCGGTCTTTTGAATTTATTTATAGCACTGGGAATGATGCTTATTTATTTTCAGAAGATTCGTGCTAAGGTTGAAAAGAGTGAAGATAAATACAGAAAAATATTTGAATCAGGCAACGCTGTAAAATTTCTGCTCGATTGTGAAAGCGGTGAAATTATTGAAAACAATAAGTCGGCGATGGAGTTTTACGGTTCACTGCTTTTCAGAAAAGATTCGCGTTACATCTCTGATATTGAATCGGATGATCTCGAAGTAATTGCAAAACGTCTTAGATCAATAATAAAAGGGGAGTGCAGTTATTATACTGCAAGACATAGAAAATATGACGGCTCCTTATGTGCCGTTGAAATATATCCCATACCTTTTGATAATGAAGGTAAAACTCAGATATATTTTATCGTTCATGATGCAAGCATTTCGGAAAAATCAGAACGTCTTTTGCGGCTGAATGAAGACAGGTTGAATTCCCTGTACAATCTCAGCATGAAGCATTTTAACGGTTATGATGAAATAATATCAGCATCGATGAATGAAATTCTTACTTTGACAGGCAGCGAAATCGGAATGATCTTCTTTGACGAGAAGGAATTTGAAGGTCATGACAAGATCTGTACCAGAAACGGAGTATGCTTTCAGCTTGATGCCGCTCAGTTTAATAATCTGAGATTATCAACAGAAAAGATTTTCGGCGATCCGACATTCGGAATCAGTATCAATAACAGGGCAAAAACCGAAATTGAAATTCCGGATCGGAAGATAAAGATAGACCGCGCGATGACTGTCTCTTTGATATCAGGTGATCAGATATTCGGTAAGGCGATAGTTTGCAATAAGAAACATGAATATGACTCAACGGATTCAAGACAGTTTCATCTTTTCATTTCAGGCATGCTTGATATAATAGTAAAAAAACGCATGGAAGAAAATATCCGTCAGACGCTTAACGAGAAAGAGACATATTTAAAGGAAATTCATCACCGGGTAAAAAATAATTTTCAGATAATAATCAGTCTTCTTAATCATAAAATGCGTCTTTGTCCGGATGAGTTTACTAAAGAGGTTTTATCTTCGAGCATCAACAGAATTTTTACAATGGCTCTTGTTCATGAAAAGCTGTACAGAGAGGATTCTCTTGCTGAAATTAAATATGATGAATATATAAAATCTCTGGTGTATGAAATATCAAGATCAGGAGTTGCGGATTCTTCGATGATTGAATTTTCTGTTGATGCCGATCCTATTGTTGCATCGATAGATAAAGCAGTGCCTTTATCGCTTCTTATAAATGAAATTCTTCAAAACTCAGTCAAGCATGCATTTGAACCTGATTCTAAAGGTAAAATTGATATTTCAATGAAAAGAAACGGCAAAGAAATTACCGTAATGATTAGAGATAACGGAAAGGGTATTCCGGGGGATGTTGTTTTTGATTCGACATCGACACTGGGCATGAAGCTGATTAAGAGTCTGACTGAGCAGATACGCGGCAGACTTGAAGTTGTCCGTGATAACGGTTTCGGTTATATTATCAGATTTGAATTATAATTATTTCATAGTTTCAATATACAGTTCGTATTCATCAGGGAATATTTCGATTGCTCTTGGCAAAAGACCGTTTACATATGCAAGAAAAATGCCGTAGTTTGTAACGGGTATATTATTATCTTCAAGACGCCTGAGATGTGAAAGTATTTGCCTTCTTGTCTGCATGCATCCTCCGCATATTATTGCTGCGGAAATTCCGGTATAATCATCAGATTCATTAAGCCCGTGTGCGAATATGAATTCGGTGTCGGATTGTATCATCTGTCTGAAAAGCCGCGGAATTTTTACCGTACCGATGTCATCCGGCTGTTTGTGGTGTGAACATGATTCGACAATCATTACTTTAGATTTTGGCTGGATTTTTGAGATTGCGCCTAAACCTTTCAGGTATTGAGAAAGATCACCTTTCTTTCTTGCGAAGAGAATTGAAAAAGAAGTCAGTTTCTGATTTGAATCAATGTCTGCTGCGGTTTTGCTGAAAGTCTGGCTGTCTGTAATTACGAGATCAGGTTTATTGACAAGATTATCATACATCTGTTTCAGCTCTCTGTCTTTTGCGATGCTTATAGTGCAGTCGCGGTCAAGTGCATCCCGTATCGTTTCAATCTGAGGCAAAATTAGTCTTCCTTTGGGAGCTGCAAGGTCCAGCGGAACAGCAAGAAGTATGTGGTCATTTTCATGCACAATTCCTTCAAGCGGTGTAATTTCTTTTTCGGCTTTCCCGGCAGCTGTGACCAGTTTCTTTCTTATTTCTGCCGCTGTATTAGCTTCTTTGTTATCGGTTCGGATGTGGCTTTTGCCGGTAAGCCATTTAATTTTAGATTCATCATGAGGCAAATCGGCGAATGTTGCGCAAATCATTATCTGTTTGTTTTGTCTTTCGGCGTTTAACAGAATTTCATCTTCAGTTGGCGTTGGAGCTTTGTTGAGCGGAGTCGCAAGTATGATTATGTCTGCAGTTTCGATTTCATGCAGTGTTTTCTTGATGCGGAGAGAGCCGAGTTCTGTTTTATCATCAAGGCCCGCTGTATCGACGACTGTCACCGGTCCGGCAGAAGCGAGTTCAATGCGTTTTGCTACTGCATCTGTTGTTGTTCCTTCTACCGGTGCGACGATCGAAATTTCGCGTTCAAAGATGCTGTTTATGAGCGAAGATTTGCCGGCATTCACTATTCCTGTGATAACTATTTTTACAAGTTCCGATGAAGGTGTGTTCATTTTATGATTTCCTTGCTGTTGTAAAATTGTTCGGATTCAGCGCTTCATTTATTATTGCTTCATCAATACCTTCTTTTTTAAGAAAATTGATGAGAGAATCTCTATTTATTATCTTTGCTTCTTTTGCTTTATGATAGAGTTCTTTTATTCTGTCATATCCCGTATAAGGAAGAAGAAGGTTCAGCATTATTCCCGACGAGTAAAGGTTTTCTACGGTTCTTTCTCTGTTGATCTCGAGTTTCGGAAGAAGTTTTTCTGAAAGTGCTGTCAGAGCATTCGATGATTTTTCAAAAGCATTCGAGAGCGACGAATAAATAAAAGGCAGATAAGCATTCAGCTGAAAAACCGAAAGCTCTGAATAGCGTGAAACCTTGTCGCATTCAAATTCAATATCTATCGCAAGTCCCGATGCAAATTCGCATATTACGGGATTTGTTTTCGCAGCCATTATAGTCGAACCGAACTGAAGTTCGGGATGAATCATCTCGCCGCATAATGATGATGTATAAAGCGATATATCTGCGCAAATTCTGTAAATATTCTGTGCGGTAATTTTAATAACAGATGCGCACTCGGAGAATTTATCATGATTTGATATGTCATCTGAAAAGTTTTGACTTCTTGAAAGATTGAGTCCTGTATATTCGCGAAGATATTTTTCTGCTTCAAAGATATAATCTCGAGTTGCAGGAAAACTCGTTCCGACTGCAGTTCCGCCGAGCGGAACAGTCCGCAAGCGTTCCTTCAGCTTATGTATTCTCCATCTGTCGCGTTCGATCGGTCCGGTCCATGCTGCAGTAATTTGAGATAAAAATACTGGAAGCGCGTTTTGAAGTTCGGTTCTGCCGGTTATAAGAACATCATGGTATTTGTTTTCGAAATCCTTTAATGCGTGCTGAAACGCAATGACGGAGTTTTCCATGACTGAAAGTTTTTCAAGAACAGCAATAGTGACTGCTGTTGGAAAAGTATCGTTTGTTGACTGAAATCTGTTAATGTCGTCGATGTAGTGAAAAGTTTTCTCGGTATTATATTTTTGCAGAAGAATTTCTGATGCGCGGGAAGCGATGACTTCGTTGATGTTCATGTTGATGCTTGTCCCGGCGCCGCCTTGTTCGAGCGCAAGAATGAATGAGTCATCGAGCATTCCTGATTCAATTTCATCTATTGCATCAGACAATGAAGCGAATTCATCTGGCGAAAATATTTTTTTGCATTTCTGCACTGCAGAAAGAGCGGCGCGCTTGACCTTTGCATACGACTTGATTAAAACCGGATCTGTTAAACCGAAACCGAAATTAGCCGCCGCCTTTTCCGTTTCATGCGAATAGTATTTCATCAGAGCTTCTCAGCCTTCGTAAGTGCTCCGGCAATGGACATATCGATTGATTTTCCGGAATATTCGGCGCGTCCAGAAAGACATCCCAAACATTTGATGTAATCTTCATCAAGACATATCTTGTCAGGATATAAAAGATAATCCTTTTTATATTTTTCAGGAGTAATGTTCGGCATTACAACATTCGCGCCTGCTGCGAACATCATTTCGCGTCCCATGGGTTCGATGGTGGCTGCCGCAGTCGTCGCCGGAATATGAGCGTATGGCAGAAGAATGCGCGTCAAAGCCACTGCTTTGACGGCAGTCTCAATGCCTTTTTTGTCCGCTTGTGCGAGAGGAGTTTCCGGGTGGGGGATGAAAGGGCCGATTCCCACCATGTCAAGATCAAGTTCCCGGCATAGCTCGCAGTTTCTGATTACTGTTTCATCTGTTTCACCGGGCAGATTGACCATGAATCCCGAACCGGTTTCGTAACCGAGTTCTTTTATCGTGCGAATAGCATTGAGTCTTGTTTCGAGTTTCTGACCTGATTTGAGTCTTGCATAAATGCTTTCGTCTGAAGTTTCAAAGCGGATCAAGTATCTGTCGGCTCCAGCATCTTTGAGTTTCTTATAGCTTTCGCGCGGTCTGATTCCGACTGAAAGTGTGAGAGCAGCTTCACCTCCGGTTTGATTTTTGATTGAGCTGATTATACCGCATAGAACCTCATCGTTAAAAAAAGGATCTTCTCCGCCCTGAAGAACAAATGTTTTAACTCCGCGTTTAAACGCGCTGAGCGCAGTTTCTATAATTTCTTCAGGCGTCATACGGTATCTGTGAACGTTTGAATTATCACGGCGTATTCCGCAGTAATCACAGTTCATCGAGCAGTGATTGGAAAATTCAATCAGTCCGCGAACGTAAACCTTGTCACCGTGAATTTCGCGGCAGATCCGATCCGCTTCTTTAATCAGTTTTTCTTTATCTTCCAGAAAAAGTTTTCTGTAGTTTATAATACTATTCATCAAAGATAAATATCCCTCTCGCCATTTGAAATCTGAGAAATGACTTTTTCGGATTTTTCTTTTACTTTGGCATCTTCGATTTCTGTGATTAGTTTTGCTAAAAGTTTTTCGCCTTTAGCTTTAGTCTCATCTGATGCAAAATCTTCAAGATATTCCTTAAATGTAAAAAGTCCGTTCGGCATACAGAATTTGTGAATGAGCCCCGGTTTGGCTATATCCATGAAGTCTTTTCCGACGCGGCCTTTTCTGTAACAGCCGGTGCAGAATGACGGAATGTAGCCGTCATCGATCAATGATGAAATGACTTCATCTAGCGAGCGGTGATCGCCGAGAGAGAACTGGGCTTCAGAACTATTGTCAGAATATCCGCCCGGATTGGTGCGGCTTCCGGCGCTTATCTGGCTGATGCCGAAATGAAATAGATCTTTTCTGATGGTTTCATTTTCGCGCGTGCTCAAAATTATTCCGGTGTAAGGAAGCGATAGGCGAATAACCGCGACAATTTTTTTGAAGTTTTCATCACTGACAGGATGCGGAACCTGATATGAAAGAGGCGCGTTGGTTGCTGGTTCTATTCTGGGAACGCTTACCGTGTGGGGGCCGACTCCGAAAGTTTCATCGAGATGATTTGCATGCGTGAGCAGTGCGAGAGTTTCGAAACGGTAATCGGCAAGACCGAAAAGCGCGCCGATACCGACGTCATTGAGTCCGCCCTGAAGAGCGCGGTCCATTACGTAAAGCCGCCAGTTGAAATCCCTCTTTTTACCCGAAGGATGAACTTCTTTATAAATGACTTCGTCATATGTTTCCTGAAAGCAGATATACGTTCCGATTTGTTCTTTCGAGAATTTTTCGAATTCGGAAACTTCCATCGGTGCAATTTCGACATTAACGCGGCGGATGGTATGTTTATCGTACTTCGCGGAATAGATCGCGCGCATTGCTTCTATATAATAATCAGGCCGAGTTTCTCCGGCTTCTCCGCCGATTAAAAGAACGCGTTTATGTCCTTCCTTTAGAAGAAGTTCAGTTTCTTTTATTATTTCATTTTCAGAAAGCACGACACGCTTGATGTCCAAGTTGTCTTTTCTGAATGCGCAGTAAAGACAGTTGTTTGAACATTTATTTCCAACGTAAAGAGGAGCGAAGAGAACGAGCCTTTTCCCGTAGATGAGATCTTTAACTTTTCCGGCGGCACTCATGATTTTATTCATGTTGTTGCTGTCTGTAACATTGATAAGCTTGCCGGCTTCTTCGACGGAAATTCCTTTAAGTTTGAGTGCCTTGTTGAGTATTGAATCGATTTCTGAGTCTGTGTATTTTACATCCGAAAGGGTATAAAGTTTTTCCCTGTCGATAAAATTCTTTTCAGTTGTTTGTGTCATTTTCATCCTCTTTGTATTTCGTTAAAACGGATTTCACTTCTATTCCGGGGAGTCTTCCAATTTTGCCTGTCAGCGAACCGATTTGGTCGGTATCACCTTCGACGATTAGTGAAATGATGTGAAGAGATTTTTCCCTGCGCGGAATACCCATTCGCCCGATTATGATATCGGCGTGTTCGGATAGAACGGAATTGAGGCGTGAAATGTTGACATTGTCGGTCACGACTATCGCGACCGAACCGATTCTCTTCTCCATCAGAAATCCTCCGGATTGGAAGTGTTGTGAATCTTCGGAAACGACGCATCATTTCCTCGGATATGACAATTAAAGCGCAATGGGCCTTAATTGTCAATGTTTATAACTAATCAACCGAGTCTTATCATTTCATCGATGCACTTTCTTGCTTCACGTATAACAGCATCATCAAGAGAAATTTCTTCTCCGCCGTTTGAATTAAGGCAATTAAAAACATCTGAAAGAGTAGTCAGTTTCATATCCGGACAAATAAGCTTTTTTGAAAGCACGTGAAATATTTTATCAGGGTGCGCATACTGAAGGTGTTCCGCAATGCTCATCTCTGTTCCGACAATAAATTCCTTTGCATCACTTTTTGCGGCAAAATCCATTATGCCTGATGTTGAACCCGTATAGTCGGCTTCGGCAACAACACCAGGTACGCATTCAGGATGAACAAGCAGAAGAGCGTTCGGGTATTTCGTCTTGGCTTCTTTTGCTTCTTCAGGCGTAACTTCCGCATGGACGGGGCATCCGCCTTTAAGAAGTTTGATGTTTTTGCCCGGAATCTGTTTCGCAACATAATTTCCCAGATTGCAGTCGGGAATGAAAAGAATGTTTTTATTATCAATCGCATTAACTATTTTTACAGCAGATGAAGAAGTAACGCAGACATCGCACACAGTTTTTAATTCTGCTGTTGTATTGATGTAAGCGACAACTGCATAGTCCGTGAAATCCTTTTTGATGCTTTCAATCATCTGCCTGTCCATCTGCTCTGCCATCGGACAACCCGCTTCGGGATTGGCAAGAATGACTGTTTTATCCGGTGATAATATTTTGACAGTTTCTGCCATGAATCTCACACCGCACATGATTACTTTTTTCTGCGGAGTTTTTTCTGCCATCAGACTAAGCTGAAATGAGTCACCGGTGTAGTCAGCTATTTCGACTATTTCACGAGCCTGATAACTATGAGCGAGAATGCATACGTCATTTTCTTTTTTAAGTTTTGAAATTTTGTCCTGAACTTCGCGTATATTCATATAGTCCCCGTTTAATTGTTGGAATTTTTTTTCATTTTATCTATAAGACTTTGCAATGTTATTTTATTGAGAGATGAAGCCATGTCGTCAGAAAGTTTTTTCCATATATCACGTGTCACACAGAAAGACGATCTGCTGCATTCAGTTTCTTCCTTGCCGCAGTCAACAAGGCAGATGTCTCCTTCAAGCTTTTCGACAATTTCTTTTAGGGTTATTTCTTTCGGTTTTTTGGCAAGCATGTATCCTCCGGTTTTTCCGCGGGAGGATATTATCAAACCTGAATCTTTAAGCTGTATGACGAGCTGTCCGAGATATTTCTCTGAAATTTCCTGATTCTTTGAAACAAGATTGAGCTGAACGGGACCATTTCCATATTCCATCGCGAGATCAAGAAGAAGGCGCACTCCGTATCGTGAACGTGTTGAAAGTTTCATTAGGCTGATCTCCTTTCAGCGGAGATTTTTTTATTTATCAGGATGATGTCAATATTATTCTGCATCTTCAAAAAGCCATGTCGAAAGATATCTCTCGCCTGTATCGGGCAGAATGACAACAATTGTTTTTCCATTCGATTCTGCTTTTTTAGCCGTTTCAAGCGCCGCCCATAAAGCAGCACCTCCTGATATACCGGCAAGAATTCCTTCTTTCTTCGCAAGATTGCGTGCGGTTTCTCCTGCGTCAGTATGTGTAACCTGAATGATTTCATCTATGATTGATGTGTTTAAATTGGCCGGTATGAAACCGGCGCCGATGCCCTGAATTTTATGCGGTCCGGGTTTTCCTCCTGAAATGACAGGAGAATCAACAGGTTCGACTGCTATAACTTTAACTGAAGGTTTTCTCGATTTGATGACTTCGGCGATTCCGCTTATGGTGCCGCCTGTTCCGACGCCCGCGACTAAAATGTCAATTTCTCCGTCAGTATCATTCCAGATTTCTTCAGCAGTAGTTTTTTTGTGAATTTCCGGATTCGCCGGATTGTCAAATTGCTGTGGAATAAAACTGTTCGGAATTGATGCGGCAAGTTCATTTGCTTTTTCTATTGCGCCTTTCATTCCTTTGGCTCCTTCCGTGAGAACGAGTTCGGCTCCGAATATTTTAAGTATCTTTCTGCGTTCGATGCTCATCGTATCGGGCATAGTGAGGATGAGGCGGTATCCTTTTGCCGCTGCTGCGAAGGCTAGGGCGATGCCGGTGTTTCCGCTGGTAGGCTCGATGATGACAGACTCCTTGTTTAACCGGCCCGATTTTTCTGCCGCTTCAAGCATAGCTGTGCCGATGCGGTCTTTGACGCTTGAAAGCGGATTGAAAGATTCGAGTTTAACGAGAACTTCGCAGTTTTTATTTTCTATAAGCCTGTTGATTTTAACAAGAGGAGTGTTTCCTATTGTTTTGGTTATATCACTGAATATACGTTTCATAATTTAATCCTGTGACTTTTTTAAAGCCTGAGTAATGTCTTCAATTATATCTTCAATATTTTCAATGCCTATTGATAGACGTATGAATTCCGGTGTAACACCGGTCGCAAGCTGTTCATCTGCAGAAAGCTGCTGATGCGTTGTGCTCGCCGGGTGAATTGCAAGCGACTTCGCATCACCGATATTCGCCAGATGAGAAATCAGTTCAAGCGAGTTGATGAATTTCTTTCCGGCTTCGAGTCCGCCTTTTATTCCGAATCCTATTACCGCACCTGCGCCTTTTTTGAGATACTTGTCCGCGCGTTTTTTCTCTGAGTTATTTGAAAGGCCCGGATAATTGACCCATTCAACAGACGGATTCTTTTCAAGAAATTCAGCTACAGCCAGAGCATTCTCTGCATGACGAGGCAGACGCAAATGAAGAGTTTCAATTCCCTGAAGAAGAAGAAAAGAATTAAACGGTGATATAGCAGGACCAAGATCGCGAAGCAGGCTCACTCGCGCTTTGATAATGTATGCGATATTTCCGATCGGCTTAAGAGCCTCAGTGAATTTGAGTCCGTGGTAGCTCGGATCAGGTTCAGTAATCAGAGGGAACTTTCCGTTTTCCCAGTTGAATTTTCCCGAATCGACTATTATACCGCCGAGGCTTGTTCCATGACCGCCGAGAAATTTTGTTGCCGAATATACGATGATGTCGGCACCGAAATCGAATGGACGGAGAAGATACGGTGAAACCGTATTGTCTATGATTAGAGGTATTCCGTTTTCATGCGCGATTTTTGATGCTGATTCTATATCTGCAACATCTAGTTTTGGGTTTCCGATCGACTCTGCATAAACAGCTTTTGTTTTCGGTGTAATGGCTTTTTTCAACGCTTCAATATCATTTGATTTTATGAAATTAACTTTTATTCCGAAGCGTGCGAATGTATTTTTAAATAATGAATAGGTTCCGCCGTATAAATTATCGAATGAGACAATTTCATCGCCTGACTGCGCGATGTTTAAAAGAGCAAGAGAAATCGCGCTTTGACCGCTGGCTACTGCAAGAGCACCGATTCCGCCGTCGAGAGCAGCAACGCGTTTTTCGAGTACATCGGTAGTAGGATTCATGAGGCGCGTATATATGTTCCCGAATTCTTTCAGGCCGAAAAGAGCGGCTGCATGTTCGGCGTCTTTGAATTGATATGACGTCGTCTGATATATTGGAACTGCTCTTGAACCTGTTACGGGATCCGCTTCCTGCCCCGCGTGAACTGCGAGGGATTCCGCCCTCAGTTTTGAATCTATTTTGCTCATAAATCCTCCGTTAATACTACCAATATGATAGAGATTGTATTATTGTCAAGCATTATACTACTAATATAGTAGTATAATGCAAAGGGCGTATAATGCCCTTTTAATCCGACTTTTCCGAGTGTCGGAATACAATCAAAGGCTTCGCCTTTGGAATTCGTTTTTTGCATGGATCATGCAATTATTTCAAAGGGCGTTCCACGCCCTTTACCTGGTTTTGTCCGGACACCGGACTTGTTGCCAAAGGCTGGCGCCTTTGATATCCGGTTTCGCATGGTGTCATGCAGAAGATCAAAGGGGCGAAAGTCTCAGTCGCCGACTCTCGCCCCTTTGCAACCCCCTCACGCTTTTTGTCGCGACAGAACTATCGCGCATTACTTCGTAATGTCTGCGATAGTCTGCGCTTATTTGGTATTCGGCTTCGCCGAATGATTTATGGTATTATTGTTATCAGGAATTACATGTTTTATAAAATGGCCGACCCTCATCCCGTGCGTCAGGAGGACGCGAATCCAACACGAGCACACCCACTATGTCAAGCAGCAGCGGTAACTTTTTTTAATTCATCGTAAAAAATTTCTTCTTTCCAAAGCTTGTAAATTATCCTGATCCACTTATTCGATAAAGCTCTAACTGCTACAGAATGAG
>DAOMHE010000026.1:0-7575 GCA_035430785.1 Spirochaetota bacterium
ACGGTCTGGCAGCATTAGTAAGCATTCCTATATGGATAACTATCGGATATTTCGGTGCTAGCAACCGAGAACATCTGACAAAATGGATAAGCAACACAAAATGGAGCATCGGACTTATAATCGTTCTTGTAGTTGTTATTTATATTATCTGCAAAAAAATCAAACAGAAACTTATCAATGCAGAATTAGTCGAAACCGACATTACTTCATATAAATAAAATTCAAGTTTCTTCCGAGATCACCTTTTCTATGAGAAAAAAATGATTCGTTAAACCCGACAGTATCACGGAATTCAGCGAAAATGGAATTCCGGCCGATACCAATTTTCCGAAGCTGAGATACAACCGCGGCTCTGATATCAAAGTATAGCTTGTTCTCTTTTTCTATTATGTGTTCAGGAAAAATAGAAGCAACATCCTGTTTAACTTCATAATAATCCGCGCCGATACATGGAAGAATATATGCAGTAATATCAGAAGGTTCCGTTCCGTACTTGGCATTCATCTCAAGAAAAGTTTTTTCTGCTATGTTTTTTGCAGTGCTTCTCCAGCCTGAATGAATTGCAGCAACTGCATGATTTTTTTTGTCTGCAAAAAACAAGGGAACGCAATCTGCAGTTCTTATAACCAGACAATGATTTGAAATGTCGGTAATAAGCGCATCACCCTCGGCATAAAAAAGCGATTCAACAGCATAAGGTTCACGCGCTTCAAAAACTTTATCTTCATGCTTCTGATCAAGAAAATATATTTTATCAGGAAATATTCCGGTTTCAAACCTGAGAACATGTTTCTCGTTGCGGCGGATTTTTTCTTTGGATTCAAGATAATTGGCAGTATTGCAGTTTTTAGCAGCTGTACCGATAAAAAAAGGAAGTTCAGAGTCATCAACATACCATAACGCACTCGGGCGCCGTTTCATTTCAAGATGCATCATAACGAAATCTCCACACGGTTTCTATTTCTGTAATAAGATATTTTATCGACACCTGCTTTAAGCAGAAGTTCGCGTGACTTTTCAAAATCTTTTGCAACATCATCCGGGTGATGAGAATCGGATCCGAGGGTAAATATTCCTCCGCTTTCCCTGATGAGTTTAATTATATCAAAAGAAGGATATATTTCCTTTACGGGTTTTCTCAGACCTGAACTGTTAATTTCGATTGCAGTTTCATTCTTAGCCGCCTCTTTCGCTATCAATGAAATAATATCCGAGAAATCCTTTTCGGGTCTGTGGCCGAATTTTTTATAAAGATCAAAATGACCAATTATATTGTATTTTCCGGACTTAGCAAGACTCAGCATATTATTGAAATAATCGGCACATACTGAATCAACTCCCCTTTTAGAATATTCTACATCAGACGCTTCAGGAGAAAAATCAATCGGCCATTCTCCGATAAAATGACAAGAACCTATAAGATAATCAATTCGATCATCATTATAATATGAAGAATCAAAAGCTTCAAATTCAGGATAATCAACCTCGAAACCAGTGAAGATTTCTATCTGACCGGCATATTTTTCCTTAAGCGTTTTAGTCATACCGATATAATCTTCAATCTCATCAGGAGACATTGTTATTCCGCCGCGGATTGATTCTTCAATCGGCGCATGGTCCGCAAATCCGAAATACCTGATTCCGCGTTTTATCGCAGTCATAACATATTCATCAGGAGACCCTTCTGCGTGACCGCATAGTTCAGTGTGATTGTGAAAATCTATCATTTAGTAACCGTTAGTTTTATAATATTCCGAAATTTCGGTAAGTTTTAATTCATGCTCGTCACTTGAAAGAACCGCTGTTATAAAGAATTTGTCAATATCATTATGCGAACTTCTAAAAGAAGTATGTATATAATAAAGAGTGGAAGGAATCTTAATTTTATTTCCGGTTTGAACACCTGTTCCAAGACGGTGATTATCTTCTATCGAATCTAAAACATAGGACTGATTATTATCAAAATCATCTCTTGACACTTCATAAAGATGAGGATGATGAAGATATTCCACAAGAATCTTTTCTTTCTTAAAAAAAAGAGCCGCAAGTTCTGAAGAATACTGCGAAAAATATCTTGGACGGAAAAGTATTTTATCAACTCCGGACAATGAATTCTCAGCCGGATATGCGGATAAAATATGTCTTATATAATCCGGCGAACGGAAAGGAAACTCACCGTTAAAAGGAAGCGATGGATAAAATATCTCTATAAGAGCATTTAAATTTTTAAAAAAGTATCTATCATAAAGAAGAGAGCCTTCATCCGAAAGTATTTTACTTATATTAAGAGAAATCTCTTCATCAATATCAAAGCGCAAATTCGGATCAACTGCCCGGCGCAGTTCATCATCCAGTCCTTCTTTCATAACTTTGCCGCCCACTCAGACTGTGACAGAAGATAACTCATAATATATTCCTCGATGGTCATCTTAGGGCCTGGTCTTTCCGCGCGTTTGCGGAATTTTGCATTATGTTTTCTCGATCTGTAAAAAATATACATTTCTCTCGGATCATTCTCTCCAAACTCGGGATATGCATGAGATTTTCCGAGAATAGGCGACAAATCTTTTTTGGTGATGCATCGAAGATTTAGTTCACTCATCTTAACCCGTATTTCAGTAAGCTCCTCATGTGAAAGCGTAAAAAGAAACTCTTCAATCGCCTGAGTTATTTCTTCCGAACCTGCGCTGAATGAAACAAAATCAGCCCATGCCTTGTCGAGTTCGGCGGAAAGAGTCATCAGCTCAATTGTTCCCATCATAGTACCGAAAACCGGTTGAAGCTTTTTTCTCGCTTCCCATATTGAGTTGAGAATCGGTGCAAAGTCACGGACATTCTGATTAAGTCGGTATTCCCATATGTTTGCAAGAAGGAATGCCGCACGGGTTCTTATTGCTTCGTCTTTGTTTTCTTCTTCAATTATGGAAACAAAAACTTCCTCGGACATTAATGTAAAAACTATTTCTGAAATAATCGTGTTAATCTCAATTGATTCTTCTCTGAGTTCAGGAAGCGGATTTGCAAGATAACGTATCATATGAAAAAAATTAATCTTTGCAACAAGAAAGCCCTTACCGAGAACCGCTTTTGTCGGAATATGAAGAGTCTTATCAAACCCTTCTTTTTGACACAGCATCTCAATCAGTGAATCAACTGAACGCATATTTTCACCAAGATTGGTTGACCGCAAAATGGAAGGATATTGAGAAATTGCTCTTGAAAGTTCAATCAGGGCGTTTATATTGCTGACGATCCGCTGATACGGTTCAATCATTCCGCGCTCTTTAACTACGCGCTGACAGCGGTCAATCAATCCGCTTTCGTCATCATTAAATACAACCAAGTCCATTAGTCTATTCTATTAGATCCCCGTAAAAGTTAAAGCAATTTATTTAACGGCATACACCTCAATAGTATCAGAAAACGCGGTAAAGTCGGCATATTTTTTAAAGAAATATGAAAAAATCGGAAAGAATAAACGGTCTTTACTCATTATACGCTCCGGGTGATATGCAGCCGGATATACTTTGATTTTTCTGAAACCGCTTTTTTTCAGCAGAATTTTCACTCCTTTAGGAGTCAGATCGGCGCAATGGTCAACCGGATGAGTTTCAAAAAATTTTTTCCGGTTAAATCTAAAAAGAGGAGAGAATGCGGAAGGAACCGAAAAAGCCAAAACACCTCCTTCCTTTACAAATGAAGAAAGTTTCCTTACGGTTTCAACAATATCTGAAGAATGCTCAATAAAATACCATGCAGTTACAAGATCATACTTTTCATCCGAATGAAAATCTTCAAAAGACACATTGTTAACGGAAAAAGGGAAATTCTCCTTCATGTAATCGCATGCATATTTTGAAATTTCAACACCGGTACAATGACTTGCCCCGTTATCGCTTGCAGCCTTAAGAAAAAACCCCAGAGCCGAAGCTACATCCATTACAGAATTAATCCGCCCGTATAAGGCTATTTTTTTGATCCTTTCTATTCTTCTGTCGCAGAATTTCCTGATTGCGGGATAATCCTCTTCATAAGTTTTTCCGTACTGGCTATTATAATCCGAGGTAAAATATGTGTCCGAATATTCAATAACTGTGTGAGCAGAATTAAAAACAGTGCCGCATGAGCGGCATTGCAGATAATCCTTGTTTTCGAGATTTTTTAAAGCCCCGCCGCAGACGGGGCAGTTTCTTAATCGCATTTAATATCTTTTTTCTTTTTTGCTGGTTCCATTACGGCATTAACGCCTCTCATTCTCACATTATCAAAAGAAAGAAGAACAATTTCGGCATACTGTTCCGGAATTTCAATAAATGTATAGCTTGTATGGATGTCAATCTTTCCGATTGCCTTTCCGTCAATTCCCGATCTTCTTACTATTTCTTTGATAATATCGCCGGGCATAACACGGTGATTTTTGCCTATGTTGAGAAACATTTTCACTTTTCCGTCATTAACATCCTCAAATACGGGCGCCGTTTTCTGTTTAGGCTTAAAATCATTTTTTGAAAACTCAATCTGAGAAATGTCTCCTATAATTTCCTTCAGCATCGCAGCCGCTAGTCGTCTTGTTCCGAAAAAAGGGACGCCGAGACCTTTTTTCATCGCGTTGAGAAGCTCGCCGTATTCGGACAAATCTTCGGTTGCCGATATTTCGATAATTCTATCGAGCTTTCTCTTCTGATGGTGATTCATTCAATAACCTCATATAATGTGATTGTGACAAAAACCGGACGTCTTCGCCGTGCTCTAATATTTTATTGAGCCTGAAAATATCAAGTAATTTTCAAAATGCTATTTGATGCAGCGGTAACCGACATTTCTTACTGTTTCGATTAATGAATTGAAATCATCACCGAGTTTGCTGCGCAGTCTTCGAATATGAACGTCGACAGTTCTTGTGCCGCCGATATACTCAACTCCCCATATTTTAGCAAGAAGATCCTTACGGGAGAAAGCCTGTCCGCTGTTCTGAACAAGAAGCCTTAAAAGTTCAAATTCTTTATATGTAAAATCCAGTTTTTCGTTATCATAATAGATTGAGTATTCGAGAAGATTGATTGTAATTCTTCCTACTTTTAGAATATTTTCATCAATTTCTGCCTTCTTCTGAGAAACAAACTTGTTGATTCTAAGCTCAAGTTCACCTTTTCTCAATGGGTAGCATATAAAATCATTAAAGAACCATTCGTAATCCAGATTGTCCCTGTTGGATGGTTTAAGAATTAAGATTACCGGTAGATTATGTATTTTTTTTCTGATTTTAGAAAGGAAAAACTGAACCGACTCACTTTCTTCAAACATATCAAGATCTATCAGAAGAATATCTGTTTCTGCACGAACCATGTCGGCATTTTTATATTTTACAAACTCAAAGTCTGTACAACTAGCTTTTACGCTTTCAATAACCTCATGGTTTGATGATAAAAGACCAACTCTAATTATCATTTTTTATCAGCCAGCACCTTAAAAATATCCTCATACTGTTTAGCAACATTTTCTGCATAAAACTTCCGTACATCTGCTTTATTGTTCTTTGCAAGTTTCTGGTAGAGTTTTTTGTCTTTTACCATCCGTTTAATCGACTCTGCACAGGCAGAAACATCTCCGACATTAATCATAAGTGCATTTTTCTCGTGAAAAAGAAAATCCGTCTGACCGCCGTGATTTGTACATATTATCGGAAGAGAACAATCCATTGCTTCCATAAAAACTATTCCAAAACCTTCATGAAGCGATGTCATAATGTAGGCATCCGAAAGGTTTAGGTACTCATATTTACGTTTTTCGGTAACAAAGCCGGCAAAATATATTTTGTCCCGGACACCAAGTTTCTCAGACAGGTTCATCAAAAACTCTTTTTCCGGTCCGTCACCGAGAACATAAAGCTTAAGCTTCAGTTCTTTCTCTTTCGCAAAAGCTTCAATTATAGTTTCAACTGATTTTCTTTTTACAAGACGGCCGATCGTTATAAGTGAAAATTCGCCCTTTTTAAGCTCCGGCAATTTAAAGGAAGACACCGGCTTTTTCTGCGGGTGATATGCCAGCGGAATGATATCAACTGCTTTATTCGGAGAATAATATTTCAAGGCATTTTCCTGAGTGTTTGAAGACTGGGCAACAATTCTATCAGCATGATTAAGTACAAATTTTACAACTGCCTTAAAAATTACGGAACGATGAGGAGAAGTTTTCTTTGAAGGATCATAAATATCCCCTCCGTGAATGGACAGAACATTCGGAATCATGAAAATCCGGGATATAATATAACCCAAAGGTCCCGACGGAACCGCGAAATGAGTATTAATCGCCGCATATTTATTCTTCCGGGCAAGTTTTATTCCCTTAAGAAAACCTGTTATCAAATAAGTAAACATCGAAAGAAACGATGCCGCATCGCGCGAATTTCTTCCTAAAACTCCTACTCTGTGAATATTTATTCCTTTCATCACTTCAAAAGAAGGAATATCCTTATACGATGAAGTTAAAACATCAACTTCATAATTTTTTACCCATTCCAAAGCAAGATCATAGGAAGCGACTCCGCCGCCGCCGCCAAGAGGCGGAAATTCATAGTTTATAATAAGTATTTTTTCTTTAATTTTCTTTTTCATATTTGTTATCGTAAAGACTGGGCAGCTCTATGTCAATATTTTAAACTTTCAAAGACTATACTCTTCCTGAAAAAATATAACTGGAAAAATATACTCGGACGGATAATTTTGGTTCTTCCGAGGATTGAATTAATGCTAATAGAATTCCTTTTTTCAGCCGTAATTTTGGGAATTGTAGTTGCGATTCCTCCGGGATCAGCAACTATTGCAGCATCACAAAGAGCAATAAAATACGGCTTCAAAAACAGTCTTTTTTTTACAGCAGGATCTTCCATATCTGACATTTTTTATATCATACTTGTCTACAAAGGTGTTGCTCAGCTTGTTTCTTCATACAAAATATTTGAAATCATACTTTCGGCTGTATGCGGAACAATTCTCTGCTACATGGGAATTACCTCATTATTCCATTCTCTTAAAAACAATTCTTCTGGCTCAAGAAATTTTGTTCTGAAAAAATCTCCCTTATCTGCTGTCATCTCCGGAATTCTGATAACTCTGACAAATCCAATGACTATAATCGGATGGCTTGCCGTTGCCGGAAACTTCTTTCTTGTGTGGAACCGCAAATTTCCGGAATCCTCAGACTATTCAGTTCTGGTTACATTCTGCATAATGACAGGCGTTCTTCTTTGGTTTGTACCTTTGATATTTGCCGTGAGCAGACTGAAAAAAATACTTAGCGGAAGGATTCTCTTGCTGTTTATGAGAATTTGCGATCTCTGGCTTATTTTCTTCGGATTTATCGCTTACTATAATTTTATCAAACTGATAACGGCTTATTAAAAGCTGTTGTCAGGAGTTTTATCTTTATAATTTATTATCACAGCAAAATCGATTTCACGGAACTGATAAGTTTATTTTTGTATTTTAAAATAAAATCTTGAATTTTTTGTAAAATTGCTTCAAAAACGTCACTGGATAACGTATTAATTTTAAATGAGCAATTTCAAGCTGATAT
>DAOMHE010000026.1:7675-17026 GCA_035430785.1 Spirochaetota bacterium
TATTTCACCAAAAAGAGCTACAAACAAAGTGAATATGATGAACCCGAATCAAAAAATATCAAACAGGGTTTCCTGAATGAAAACCACATCAAGCTTTATGCAGAGGGAATGCTTAACCCCAGAATAAATCTGCTGATAGACTATAATAACGACAGGGAGGAAAGTGAAAACAGTTACTCAATCAATTATCATGCTGTCGAAGACGACGAGGTCATTCGCGAAATAAATCTCGGCGATGTAGACTTCAGGCTCGGCGGATCCAAATTTGCAACTTATGAAAATGTTTCCCAAAAATCCCTTGGACTAAACGCTCACATCAAGAAAAATAATTTCAGCCTGAAAGGTTTTTTTTGTCTTACAAAAGGTATTTTCGCTGTAGATCATTTCAAAGGAAAAAACTCACGTCAGTCAATTAACCTCCGGGAATACCAGTATGTCCGAAACAGATATTTTCAAATAGAGCCGTTTAAACGCTACGATAATCTTTCTTCACCGCCTGTCATTGTCTCTCAGAATAATTACATTACATTTTCTTCAAATCCGGCAAATCCTCAAAATTATAAAGCCTACCCGGTAAACATTCTTCCCGGTTCCCTTGAAATCTACCTGGATGATCAGATTTCAAGCAATAATCAAAATGCGGCTATTTTACCTGTTGACGGAGGATATTATAATAAACTCTCGGAAGGAAAGGATTACTCTGTTAATTACCAAACCGGATGTATTACTTTTTTAATAAGTATCGATAATTCTAACCGTATATATGCACTTTACCGTTTGTCTTCCTCTTCATCAGATCCATCTGCCAGAACGGATGTCATAGCCGGCAAGTATTTCGTATTTCTGAAATACGGAAATCTTTCTGACGAATACGCTCTGGGATATGACGCAAACGGAGATGGAAAAACAAATTATGACATTTATGAAATACGTTCCGTTTATTCTCTTAGCGGCGGAAGTATCTCAACTTCCGATTTCTCAATTCAGATATATGATAAAGAAAACCAGATCAGCACGGATTCGCTGACAAAACTCGGCCGTTTCAATGTTGATTATACCAACGGGAATATATCTTTCATTCTAAGAGAACCCTTCAAACAGATTCTTTCAACAACTGCAAGAGGAATTATTTATTCAGCTTCCATATCTGACAATACATATGATTCTTCCGCTTACTCATTCGCTGCAGAATTCAATTCAAACTCTACACTATGCCAGCTTTCAAAGCAAAACATAGTTAAAGATTCGGTCATCGTTAAAATCGACGGAAACAAAATTCCTGACACACAATACACTGTAGATAACGCGATAGGTTCAGTTGAATTTTCAAATTCTTCATTCATTTCCGAAATATCCGACATCGAAATAGAATATCAATATCAAAACGACAGCTCAAATGACAGAAATCTTTCAGCAGGAGGCAGGGCTGAATATAATTTAACTCAATGGCTTAAAACGGGACTGGGCGGAGTTTATTCAAAAAATCCGAGTCTTGAATCTGCTCCTGAAACAGGAAATGAATCAATTTCAAGTTTTGTAACAGAGGGTGATATCACATTCGATTTTAACAAACGTTATTTCGGCAATATTTTAAAAGCATTATCAGCCGGTAATATACGGAACAATAAACTCGCACTGAGAACATATTACGAGTACGCTTACTCAAGACTAAATCCGAACATTTACGGCATTGCAATTCTTGATGATTTTGAATCTGCTTCCGATTCTTCAGGAATTGATTTATCTGAAAATTTATGGATTCTGGCATCACCCGCCGTTTCTGCTTCCCAGAATACAAGGGGAAAACTGCTATATAAATATTACAGAAGTTCAGGGAGCAGTGATCTTCGCGGAGAATCCTTCATTCCTTACTCTTCAGTTTATGAAGTCAAGCCGGGACCTTATAATGTAGAAGCCGGAACTTTACCCGAAACAGAAGAAAATAAATCATTGGTTCTTGACTTTGTTTTCACACCTGCAGAGGATTTCGTTTCCACGGCCATCCCTTTCAGCGGAATGGATATTTCGAGTGCGGAATATGTTGAAATTACCTATAAATGCAAAGATGCCGACGGTTCAGTTTCTTTAAGCATAGATGCCGGACGAATCAACGAAGACAGCGACGGAGACGGAATTCTCGATACGGAAGATAAAAACGCAAACGGCGAACTTGATTTTTCGACAAACTCATCTTTATCCGAAGATAAAGGTTATTTGTTCAACCCGTCATCTTCATACAGCACAAAAGTCGGAGCCGGAGTAAACATTTCCTCTGACACCAGAGGAGACGGAGTTTTAACAACAGAAGATTTTAATTCAAACGGTATACTGGATACAACAGATGATTATTTCACTTTTCCGTCAGCTAAAGCAATGACAAGTTCTTCAAATACGGTAATGACAATTTCTTCAGCTGACACATCATGGAAAACAGAAAAATTTTATCTGCGGAATGACCTTCTGACTTCAAGAGAAAAGGAAGTATTAAAAAGCCCTCAGGCTCTGCGAATAAGACTAAATAAGATATCTGCAAGCAGAGGAAAAGTTTTCATCTCATCTTTAAAAATAGTATCAGGTAAATGGAAAATACCTGATGATGACAAAGCTAAAATCAAATCATCTTATATCAACAAATACAATGATTCAGAATATTCTGCTGATTCTTTTGAAAAATACAATCCGTCTCTGCTGAATAAGCTATATGACTACGGTACTGATGAAATCGGCGAAGAAGAAGAAAATTCTCTTTGTCTGATTTATGAATCGCTTGCTTCAAGCTCCGCGTCAGTTTTCAGAAAATTCATAAAAAACAACAATCTTTCAATCTACGGATATCTGAACTTTTTTATTAATCCGAGATCTTTTAGTCCAGGAGACTATCTTTCAATATCACTGGGTTTAGATGAAACAAATTACTATTTCTACAATATCCCTATATCCGGTTTAAACTCATGGCAGGAAATCAAACTTAAACTAAATTCCGGTTCTGTTACGGGAATATCCGGATATCCTGATTTTAAAAGAATCAAATATGTACGGTTTTCTGTAAACGGGTCTTCTTCTGGCGAAATATGGATCAACAATATTTATCTTTCATCGCCGCAGAAAGTCAGCGGAACAGCATATTACTTTGAATCAGAACTCTATTCAGATGAACCGCTTTATACTGACGAAAACGGCAATGAGTATTTTGATGACTTTTCATTGAAATTCATTAAAAAGAAAACCTCTTCTGATTTTATCTCAGCCGGAAGAACAGATTACGGAACAGCGGAAAATTATTACGAGATATCATCATCATCAAAAATAACCCAGGCTCTTTATTCTGCAATATCCTATCAATGCAGAAAAACAGATTCTGACTCTTTTGATGAAAGATTAAGTGAAACAGAACGCGGCACAACGCAGACAGATAAGTTATCTGTCAGTTCGGTCTATTATGATCAAAAAAGAGAAACTCCAAAATTTGACTTACTATATTCATACGAAAAGAAAAAAAATGCTCATGACAGTTTTTTAAACGGAAGCATAACCGAAAAGAAATACTCATACAAAAGCCATTCCCCGCGGATAATTGCCGAAAAAAATCTCAACACTCAATATGGCGACTTTTCTTTCGGTACTGTAATCGATACAAGTTTCCGTGAAGAATACAAATCAATTCCTTCTGCAGACGGATTATATTATGATAAAAAGAAAAAATTATCACAGTACGAACTTGGTTCATTTAAGGCTGCTTACAGCAATGATTTAATTTTTGCCGACTGGCAGAACAAGTCCAAAAACAATTCAATCGTTAATTATGACAGATTTTCAGTTGCAGATCAGTCTCTCAAAAATAATGTAACAGGCTATTTTTATTTTCCATTCATTTCCTCTCCTGAAGATATTAAGTTTGAAGCACGGGAGAAAACCTTCTCTTTTGATTTCGGCGCAAAAGATTTCAAAGGATTTTCTCCCGAACAGAGTTTTTCTTTTGCTTATGCTGAATCAGGATTTTCAGATTATTCTCCGGATCAATCCGGCGGATACTCGCGCTATTCAAGAAGCAGAGATTCTCTTTCTTCGTTCGGAAATAAAATTTCCATACCTTATGAAAACAAAAAAATATTCCTTAAAAACGCATCTTTATCTTTTGACCGCACACTTGCTATGGAAGAAAAGAATGCTCCGTTTGAAGGTGAAAATTTCAGAGGCTATTTCAGCCAGTATCACGAAAACTACGGCCTCAGCAGATCATTAAAATCACTTGGTGCAATAGGAACAAATTTATTCAAATATCCATTCTGGAAATTCTTTACCGGAAGCGGCAACTATTCAAATGGAAGAAAAATTCTGGAAAAAACTCTTAACAGCAAAATAGATAATTATGATGATTATGATAACTCAATTGCATTACGTGATGCAATTGATCTGACAAATTCAACCGAATATTCTTTTTATAAGGGAGATTACAATTTCTCAATCTGGCAGAACACGAACAGACAAAGTACATCCGGTCTGCCTCAGCAAACAGTTAATTTCAGAGCTGAAACAATAATCGGACTAAATCTCGCTGATTTATTCGGAATAAGTTTTAAGGAACCTGAACGTTCAATAGTAAAAAATGAAACATCCTTCTCTTTCGAACCCGGTTATTCATATGAAAGAAATATGATTATCACACAGAACGTACTTGAACAGAAAAACTCACCGTCACTCGGAATCTCTCTCACTCAAAATGACTCATCTTATAGAATAAAAATCGGAATAGACCTGATCAGCAGAAAATCCCATGATTATATTAAAAATGAAGGAGATGACGCAAAATATTATGCTAATATAGGTGAAACAAAACTTGATTCAAAAGAAAGAAGCTGGAATTTTAATGCCGAATATTCGACAGGACTTCTTCTGCTCTACGATTATTTTTCCAAATATTATCCGCTGCACAGTTATCCGATTCTGAAACTGTCATATGGATTCACTCTCAACAGATACGACTACAGATTTGAAACCGAACCAGAAGGATACGATAGTCATATTCTTTCTGCCGAACTTCTCCTTGATATTCATGAAAACATCAAGGGAAGCATAAACGGCAAGTGCTCTCTGGAAAAATGGCGTGAAAGAGAAACCGGAATGGTAAACAGGGAAATTATAAGCTACGAATTATCTTTCAGCCTTATTGTTATATTCTAACCAGACTTTCTTCACGGACTCTGGCATTGATCTCTTCCGGATTAAAAGTACGGCGGTCTTTAAATTCTTCTTTTTTACCGTCATTCCATTGCTCTACCGGACGGAAATATCCGACTACTCTTGAATAGACTTCTGCGGGAACTCTTCTGTTGTTCATGTATAAACTCCCGAAATTGAATGTATGAGTTCAGTATTACAATGAGACATAACATGTCAACATCTATTTAAACCCATCACTGTCTTTTTCGGACTAATTATGATAAATATAAGTAAAATAATCCCTAATTATCATATAATCCCCGATATAAAAAACATATTAAAACGGAAGATCATAGCCAAGATTGAGCTTTTCGTTAACAAACTTGAAATCCTTTTTCAGCGGATCATTAAAAGGAACACCCTTGTCTTTACGGTAAAGCCATATCTCATGTTCTTTTTCGCCGGCCGTATATATTCTTTCAGCGCCTTTTGCCTTTCGGGAATTTCTAAGTGCACGGCAGACATCTCCTGCATGCTTTTTAAATTTATCAAGTTCAACAAAAGCTTCTATATTAATTGCCATGAAAAAATGACCAAGCTGAATTGGAATCTTTTTGCCATCAGCATCTACTCCCATCAGCATTTTGAGATAATTTGCCTGAGAAAGTGCTGTTGAGAGAAGTTCGACAACAGTCGCGTAACCGTAACCTTTATAACCGCCGAGATCTTCACCCAGGCCTCCAAGCGGAGTAAGAGCAGCTTTATCCTTTGTAAGATCAACCAATACCTGCTTGGTATCAGTTCTGTAATTTCCGTCTTCTCCGATTACCCATCCTTCAGGAAGTTCTTTTCCAATTCGCTCATATACTTCAAGTTTTCCCCTCTGAGTTACAGATGTTGCGCAATCAAGCATAAAAGGAAAATCTTCATCAGTCGGTATACCCCATGTCATTGGATTTGTTCCGAGCATTGGTTCCACACCCCAGGTCGGCGCAATTGAAGGACGGGCATTTGTCCCCGTAAGACCAATCAAGCCTTCCTGTATTGCCATCATCGGATAATAAAAAGCAGCTCCGTAATGAGTTGAATTTCTGACAACAGTCATCCCAAGTCCGAATTTTTTGGCTTTCTCAATTGCCATTGACATCGCCTTATATGCAATGGCGTGACCCATTCCATTGTGTCCGTCAATTACAGCGGTTGTCGGAGTTTCGCGTGTTATTTCAAAATTTGTTTTTGTTTCCTGTGTACCTGCCCAAATACGGTCGAGATAGATAGGTTTATATCTTCCGACACCATGAGAGTCTACTCCCCTTTTATCTGCGGCAACAAGAACATCAGCACATATCTCCGCATCACTTTCAGGAACGCCTATGGCGATAAACCCGTCTTTCATGAATTTTTTAACGGAATCAAAACTCCACCAGGTAATATTCTCGCTCATAATTCCTCCAGCTATAATTAAAAAATTTTCTTACAGAAAACAACTGCTGAGATAAAACAGCCTTAGACTTTCTTCTTAATTCTAATAAATATACCGTCAAGACTTTTCATAATTTATCTTATATTGTGCAAAGGGTTAGATGTCAGTTATTTATTATTTCTATTATGATAAAAAAGGGAAAAAGCTTGATTTATGGTTTAGCTTCTATACTATTGCTGTATGAATAACGATATTGAAAAATTGTCAGCCGCCTTTAAGAGAATGATTCACGTTCTTACTGCCGGAAATAACCGCCCGTCAGATTATGCCGGCATCATGCTCTTTAGAGCTGAAGTGCATATTCTTGAATTGATCGGCAAAAATCCCGGAATAACATCTTCCGCCATTACTGCAAAAATGAATGTAACCAAAGGTGCAGTTTCACAGATTACGGCAAAGCTTTTTGCGAAAAACCTCATTATAAAAAGCCCCAGTATTCATGATATAAAAACACTCGAATTATATCTAACAGACAAAGGAAAAGAAGTATTTATCTGTCACGAAACGAGGGAAAGGGCTCTCAAGAAAAGAATCATCTCTGAAGCGGGCAACATCAAACCGGAAGAGATCAATCGTTTAATTTCCATTGTTGATGTTATGACAGTTTTTATGAAGGATTAATTTTGCGAGTTAGTTTAGCTTCTATACTACAATCAAACAAAAGGAGAAAGAAAAATGAAAAATCAACAAATGTTACTCAGAATGAGCGGTTTTTTTGCTCTGCTTGGTGGAACGGTTATTATTGCCGAAGTAAGTGCCCTGAAACACTTCTTCGGATATCCTGATATAATCAGGGCTGATCCGGCAACTATACTCGAAAGGCTGTACAGCACATCCCATATTGTTCCATATTTATATTATTTCGGAGTCGGCGGAGCCGGGATATGTCTTGTTTTTTTTGCCGTAACTTTTGAAAAAGCACTCAAAAATTCCGGCGAAGAACTACTATCTTCACTTGGAAAAATATGCGGAATTAGTGCCGGAATTCTTCTGTATGCAGGAATAGTCAGATACAGCTTTCTTTTTCCGCGTCTTGCCGAGATGAGACAATCAGGATTATACAATAAGGAAACAATTGATCTAATCTTCAAAGCGATGAACACATATATCGGCGATTCAATTGCCGAGCATGTGCAGTTCACTTTCACTTCGTTCATGTTCATCTTTTTCGGTTTATCAATAAGAAAAACAAATGTTCTTCCCAAATGGACAGCTTACTTGGGTTTTATTACCGCGGCAGTAATTATCATCGGAAATCTTGAACAGTTCGGCTTCAAC
Organism: Spirochaetota bacterium; assembly: GCA_035430785.1. Lineage (GTDB taxonomy): Bacteria > Spirochaetota > UBA4802 > UBA4802 > JAFGJZ01 > JAKJGA01. The sequence continues at coordinate 15,597 of DAOMHE010000026.1, forward strand.
TTCGCCTTTATCTTCAACAGAACTGGAGCCAAACTTCTCGCGCTGTGGCTCCTCGGCTCCGGAGTAATTCTTCTGTATAAATCGTTAAAACAAAAAAGATAATTTTGAAGAAAGGAGAATCTTTATGAGAAAATATATCGATATAATAGATGTACAATCGCATTTTCTGCCGGAAAAATGGATTAAAGCCGTTTCGGAAAGAAGTGACTATCCGCTGCTTGAAAAACTTGATGAAGACAAAGTGATCATACACGGCGCTGCACACGGCAAAAAACATGAAATTTGGGAATGATAATTTTAGTCGAAAAACTTTAGAAAAACAAAAGGGAGAAAATGCTCCCTTTTGTTTTATAAATATCAGTCTTTGATGAATCTCATCAGAATTAAACGTACGATTGAAGTGAAAATTGAAAGACCGGCAATCATGGCCCATATCATACCGTCATAAATCGGTTTCGTATTGAACACAATATTTAGCGCAGGCACATAAACAATCAGCCCGATCGTAGTCAGCATAAAAAGCGTAAACACTTTCAAGAGCTTATTAGGTGCGGTAAACTTACGAATCAGGTTTCCGTCACGAAGAATGAAAACATATATCTGAGGAGACAGAAGTGTTACTGCAAACGCCGCAGTTTGAGCAAGCACCTGATCATTTGTCATATGATAAGAAACAAGATATCCAACAGTAATGAGAACACCGAAAATTACACCGTCGATCAGCATATGAACTCTGTCGCGCACAGAAAGAATCGGCGCATCAAGCTTGAAAGGCTTCTTCTTCATTACTTCATCAGTTGACTGGTCGGTAGTGAGTCCGACACCCGGAGCAGTTTCCATAACTACATTCGACCAGAGAAGCTGAATCGCCGTCAACGACGGAGCCGGACCGAAAATCGGCGACAGAACAACAGTAATAACTTTTCCGACATTATTCGTAATAAGATACTTCACGAGTTTGCGGAGATTATAGAAAACCGTTCTTCCTTCCTTTATTCCCATTACAATAGTGGAGAAATTATCATCAGTAAGAATGATATCTGCGGCTTCCTGACTTACCTGGCTACCCGCGCGTCCCATCGCAATTCCGACATCACTTTTCTTTAGCGCCGGAGCATCATTGACTCCGTCCCCTGTCATTGCGACAATGTGTCCGTTTTGTTTCAGTTTTTCTACTATACGGAGTTTGTCGATCGGAGCAACACGAGAATAAACATGCGCGTTTTCAACCAGTTTGGAGAAATCCGCATCGCTGATGTTTTCAATCTCGCGGCCTTCATAAGCCTGCGAAATATCCGAAGCTATTCCGACATGTTCTGCAATACTGAAACCTGTCTGCTTTGAATCACCTGTTATCATTACAAGATTAATTCCGGCTCCCTTAGCTTCAGCAATAACCTGTTTAACCTCATCCTTCGGAGGATCATAAA
>DAOMHE010000027.1:0-9398 GCA_035430785.1 Spirochaetota bacterium
TCAGATATCCTCCATATTCGAATAAAAAACTTAAGATGCTGAAAAAAATTCTCGGCTAGTTTATTATCCGTTCCATGATGCTTTGATTAAGCTTCCGCTTTGTTCAGTATTTTCAATTTGAAGATATGTGTCTATTTCTTCCTGCATGTCTTCAACATGTGAGATTACTCCGACTATTCTTTTTTCTTTTCGCAGTGCCTTCAGCGTGTCGAATACAATGCCGAGTGCTTCTTTGTCAAGCGAACCGAATCCTTCGTCGAGAAAGAAGAAATTTTCTTCAGCGCCGCTGATCTTGTGAATATCGTCCGCAAGCGCGAGAGAAAGAGAAAGAGCAGCCTGAAAGGTCTGTCCTCCGGAAAGGGTTTTTACACTGCGTGTTTTACCGTCGTTCAAAAAATCACGGATAATAAAACTATTTTCATCTGAAAGTTCGAGTGAAAGTTTTTGCCTCGTCAAACGGTAAAATCTTTCATTGGCGCTGCTGCAAATATTATTAAGATAAACCGAAGAAACATAATCGACAAACCCATTTGCCTTGAAAAGATTTTTGAGGGATTTGATATTTTCTTTTCGTAGAATTAGTTTTTCTTTTCTTGCCGTGATTTCCTCCGCTTTTTGGGAATCTTCAGTAAGTTTTGTTTTTTCTCCGTTAAGTTTTCCGATTTCGCGGTTTAGTGATTGAATCAAATCTTCCGTTTCTGTAAATTCTTTATCCGTCTGAAGGTGAAGAGCTTCATCATAAGTTTTGCCTGTAATCTGCGACTTTAAAGACTCAAATTCGTTTTTAGCAACGGCGAAATTCTCGAGATATGTGCTCAGAAGTTTTTTATCTTCTAAAATATCTTTCTGACTTGAAAGTATTGATTCAATTTCTTCGATTGATGAAAAATTTGAATTTTTAAGTTTGGTGTTAATAGTATTTAGAGCATTTTCTTTTTCGTTTGATTCGTGATTGATGGATTCTTTTCTTGCAGATATCTCTCCTGAGAGAATCTGTATTCTGCCGGTAAGACGTTCGCGTTCGGTTTTGATCGTATTAAAGTTTTTCTCAGCATTGTCATATTTATTGATAAAATCATTCTTCATGGTGGTTAAAGCAGTTTCGGACGCGGGAAAATACTCATCTATATTAAGAAGAGATATTCTTCCTTTTAGTCTTCCGCATTCAATATTTGCGTTTTGATGCTCTGAATATATTTCATCGAATAGTTTTGTAAATTTCTTTTCTTTTTCTTCAAGCTTTTCAATTTCTGAATTCATTTCATCAAGGCGCTTTTCTTTTTCACTTATAATGATATTTGTTTGTGATGCTTCTTCAAGTTTGGTTTTAACTGTGTCTTCATCTTTTAAGTCTTTCCATACAAAAAGATTTTTGTGATCTTTTATTTTATCATTCTGGATTTGTATTTTGTTTTCAGCCTTGTGAAGTTCTTCCTTTTTTACTTTCATGAGAGTATTAATTTTTGAAAGTTCATTCAAAACTCGATTTAAATTATCCCTGTATCTTTCAAGACCGTCTTTTTTTTCTTTGTTATCCGAAATGCGTTCTGCAATGTCTTCCGGTATTGCCGGTGAGGGATGTTCTTTGGATCCGCAGAGAGGACATGGTTCCCCGTCATGAAGATTTGAAGCATAATCAGATATTTTTTTGGCAGTGTTAAGTTCTTCAGCCTCTTTTGTAATCAGTTCAATATCATTTTTGGATTGTACTATCTTTTGCTCAATTGATTCGGCGATTTTAGAATAATCATTGTAGGTTGAAAGATCTTTTAAATCATTTTCTGACAAAAGGATAATTATTTTCGAATTGAGTTGATTTATGTCATTTTTAAGTGATTCTAATTCACTTAAGAATAAGGCAAGATCCTTGTTGTAAGAAGTATTGTTGGAAAACCAGTTAACCGCGTTGGATAGACTTAATGTGTCCGGTATTGAAAGCTTCAGCTTTTTTAAATCATCCGATTGAATCGCTCTTTCTGCTTTTTTTTCTTCAATTTCTTTTCTTAGATTATCACATTCTTTTTTGCCTTTATCAATACGTCCCTTGAGTTTATCTGCATTATCCTGGTATTTTTTGAGCTCAATTATTGCTTCAATTTCTTCAGCTTTACGCTTATATTGTTCTTTTTCGCCATATTCTTTTTCTGCTGCAGAAAATGCCGGAATTTTACTTTCAAGTTCCTTTGAAAGATTTTCTGATTCTTTTTCTTTTGATTTAAATTCTTCAGTATATTTTCTTATTTTGGTTTCGGCTATGTTTAATGCTTCAAACAAAGGCTTGAAATGAGCGGTGCAGTATTCTCTATCAACAATTTCTTTTTCAAGTATGTCATAATTTTCTTTTTGTTTTTGAAGATTACTGAATTTTTCTTCAGCCTTATTGAAGCTTTCAATAAGTTTTTTGAGAGAGTCTAATGAATCTTTATTTAATTTTAAGATTTTTTGTTTATCTAGAACTTTTTTGTGTTCTTTTGTCAGATTTTCAATCTGTTCTTCAAGTGATTTGATTTTTTCAGGAGTAATTTCTCCAAGCTGTTTCAGCTGTCCTTCGATGTTTTCGAGTTCTGCCTCATTGCGTTTTTCCAGTATACCGGTTTTATCTGCGAGATCATATTTTTCGAGATGAAAGAGTTCTTTCATCATCAGGTTTCTCTTACTGTTTTCAAGCTGAAGAAATTCCTGAAACCTGCCCTGAGGAATTATTATCGTTCTTTTGAAGTTGTCGTAACTGATGCCGATTATATCCGGTATTTTTTCGTAATCAACAGGTTCCCAGCTGTCTGCATTTTGTTTGAATGCGCGCCTGTCGGGCGTTTGAAGTTTATAAAACTGTTTTTTGTCGCGTTTGACGCTTACACTGGTCATGTAAGTGCCGGATGATGTTTTGAAAATGAATTCTATTGATAGTGAATCAGATTTCAGATTCATTATGTTCGAGCCGCGTTCACGGTTGTTGAGTCTTTCGGTTTCGCCGTAAAGTGCGAATGTTATTGCTTCAAGTATTGCGGATTTTCCGCTTCCGACATGTCCGAAGATTCCGAAGATTCCGGCACCCGTCAGTTTTGTAAAATCGATTTCCTGTTTGTCTCTATATGAATAAATTCCATAGAATGAAAGTTTCACAGGTATCATTCAATTTCCTCCGCGATGACTTCTTTGAATAGGCTGATGATATCATCCGAGGGTTGAATATTTTCTCTATGAAAAAAATAATCGAGAAATAAATCTTCAATGCTTTTCTGCAAATCGATTACTTTTGCGTTGTTTGATAATTCATTTTTATCCGCAACTTCCGGAATCAATGCCGAAATTCCATCGTGAGCCGCATATAAGCATTTTCTTTCTTCAGCAGAAAGAAAAGTTTCTGTTGCCATCGTAAGTTCAACGAGAGCATCGCTGTTGTTTGAAAGCCATTTTACAGCTTCCGCTGTACTCTCGAAACGGCCGCGAAGAAGTTTTTTGCCTTTTGTAAGTTCAGTGTATTTAATTACGGCTTTTTCCGACGGTTTGATATCTGCGATTACAGCATACTTGATTTGATCCGACTCGCCGAAGCTGTAGGCTATCGGGCTTCCGGAATATACTATCGGAGATGTTTCTTGTGATAAAATCTGTTTGCGGTGAAGATGTCCTGCCGCTGTATATTGAATCTGCGGCGGAATGTTTTTTGAGAATACAGCCTGTGCTCCTCCTATATGAAGAATCGGTTTTTCGTCATCACCTTCATCCGGAATATCTCCGCCTTCGTTCATGAAAAGCAGATGAGCTGCAAGAATATTTACGCCTTTAGTGTCACAATATTTTAATGCTGTTTCATTCCATTTATTCATGAGTACGGTTCTAAGTTCTTCTTCGCTATTTTGTTCCCCGAGATAGGTTTTAAGTCTGATTTCATTCGCGTAGGGTGTTAAAAGAATTCTAAGCGGAATGGTTTTACCGGGCAGTGCAAGACTGATGAAACCCTGATCGCTTTCGGTAATTTTCAGTCCGGTGTCCAGTTCAAAGGGACGTATTAATGAATTGGGATAACCGGAGAAGATAATACCGCACTCGCGTGCCAGAGCATCAGGTGCTTCTATTCTGTCAGGCGAATCATGATTTCCGGCAATCGCGATGACTGCGCGTCTGCCTCCGTTTGAAAGTTTTTTTAGAGTAGAGTATAAAAGTTCAGTTGATTCGATGGGTGGGTTGACTGTGTCGAAAATATCCCCTGAAATAATAACTGCATCAACAGATTCATTTTCTGCGATGGAACAAATTTCTTCCATAACTTCAATCTGTTCCGCGTGACGCGGATAGCCGTTAAGCTGTTTGCCGAGATGCCAGTCTGAAGTGTGAAGTATTTTTATGGATTCGGAATTCATGAAGTCTCCTTCTTTCAGGAAAACTATACATTCGTTAAGATGTCAAGCGTAAAGATTAATTCTGGATGCAGTTTATTCTGCGGTAAAAAAAATCTTTTCCGGCGGAATATGAATGAAAAGCTTTTTGTTTTTTCGGCAGAGTCTCAGTATATCTGATGTTTTTGCGATTTCGGCGCGGAATAGAATGCCGCCGCTTTCTGCAACTACTGTTGTAGAAAAAATTCCTTCAGTTACGTCTTTGACAACACATGGAAAAATATTGTTTGTGTGTGACTTTTCAGAAAGAATTGATATGTAATGTGCCCGTATTCCAAGGTGAATATGTTTTTGTTTTTGAGGTACACGTAAGACGGAAAGTGTAAGCTCTCCGCATTTGGCAAGGGTCTCACTTTTTGAAGAAGAAATAATTTCTGTTTCAAAAATGTTTTTACATCCTGTAATTCTCGCAGCGTTTAAAGTCTTCGGATGATCAATAACTTCTTTTTTGAGCGCTGCCTGAGCTGATTTACCGTTTTCAATTATCAGTATTCTGTCGCTGAGTCTGTAGGCTTCTTCAATATTGTGGGTGACTAGAAGAACGGGTTTGTGAAAATTATTTTTTATTATTCCAATAAGTTCACTTTCGAGAATGTGTTTTGTATGTCCGTCTGCCGCTGAAAAAGGTTCATCTAGTAGAAGTATTTCCGGGTTTGTAATAAGAGTTCTGGCGAGGGCGCATCTCTGCTGTTGTCCTCCGGAAAGCTGATGAGGATATCTGTTTCCAAGATTTGCAATATGTGTTCTTTCCATAATATCAGATATTATTTCATTGCGTTTTGTTTTAGAGATGTCAGAAACCCCGTATTCTATGTTTTTATAAACAGTCATATGCGGAAAAAGAGCGAAATTCTGGAACACGAATCCTGTTCTTCTGTGCCTTGCCGGTATATTAATATTATTTTCATTGCTGTAAATTATTCTCCCGTCGATTGATATAAGACCATCGTCCGGTTTCAATAATCCTGCAATACATTTGAGGGTCATGCTTTTTCCGCATCCGGATGATCCGATTATTGAGAGTATTCCTCTGTCATGAATAAAAGATATATCAAGATTGAAGTTGCCGACATTTTTTTTTATTTTTACTTCAAGCATTGAATCCCCTCCTTTTTTTGCGGGAGAGCTGACCGATAAAAAAAAGTGTTGTGACAGCGATAACCGTCATTATGAGAACAAGGATGTTTGCTGTCTTTTCGTCTCCTGCCTGAAGAGCATTGTAAATTGCAACAGGCATAGTGAGAGTTTCTTCAGGAATGCTTCCTGCAATCATGAGAGTTGTTCCGAAATCACCGAGAGCTCTGGCAAAGGCCATACTTATTCCGGAAAAAATACCGCGCCATGCAATCGGCATTGTTATTGTAAAAAATATCTCAATTTCTGTTTTGCCGATTACTCTTGCTGCGTTGAGATAATCTTCATCGATTTCTTGGAAAGAAACTTTAACGGCTTTGATCAGATATGGAATTGAAACAACCGTGGCAGCTATGACCGCTCCGATTGGAGTAAAGACTATCATTATGTCGAAGTTCTTCTCAAGAAATTTTCCGATGATAGAATGACGGCCAAGTAGGACCAGAAGATAATATCCCAAAACAGTCGGAGGCAGAATTATCGGTAAATTAAGCAATGAGTCAATTAAATTCCCGATTCTGTTTTTTTTCATACTGAGATAATATGCGATTGGAATTCCGGCAAAAAATGCGATTGCCGTAGATATTCCGGATACTTTGAACGAAAGAATTAATGGAAAAAAATTAATTTCTTGCATGGTATATTACTCATTATTTTTCTCCGGGCAGAACGAAACCGTATTTCTTCATTATTAACCTTCCTTCACTTCCGTTTACAAATTGAATAAATTTTCTGGCTTCAGTTTCTTTTTTTGTTACCTTTACTACTGCAATTGCCTGTTTAAGCGGCATATGATATTTTTCATCGGCTAGTAGGAAGTTTACTTCATTTGTGTTTACGACCGACAGTGAAATAAAAGCGGCTTCAACATTTCCTGTTTTTAAAAGACTCAGGGAATGCTGGATGTCTTTTGCATAGACCATTTTATGTTTCAGTTTTTCCCAAAGTCCGAGACTTTCAAGAGTTTGTTTTGCCGCAAGTCCGTACGGAGCGTGTGATGGATCGGCTATTGCAATTTTTTTAAAGTCTGAACTCAAAAGATCCTGCATGTTTGTTACTTTCAGTTTTGATTTTATTAAAGTTGCCGGTCCGACGCGTCCTATTGCATAAAGCTCTTTTGAGTCGGATATGATTTTATCAGCTTTAATTAAATCATCTACGAATTTTATGTTAGCAGACGCATAAACATCAAAAGGAGCGCCGTTTGCAATTTGTTCTCTTGCAGTACCTGATGATGAATATAATATCTTTGTTTTTATTCCATGAGATTTTTCGAATAATCTGCCTATTTCATCGAAGGCTAATACCAGGTCGGCAGCTGCGGCTATTGTAATCTGATTCGCATTTTGTTTTCCTGAATACAGATTTGCATTGTGTATTAAAGAAATAAGTATAACGAAAACTAGGTTTATCTTTTTCATCATATGCCTCACTTTAATAAGGATATTGAATCTATATATGAAGGTCAATTCGATTTGAGCTCATTATGTTTAATCAATGTAACTTTATCATGAATTGATAATAATCCTACATTCCTGTATTCAATCCTACCAAAATGTAGGATTTTCGGTGTTTCTGTATGAAGTAACGATTCTGAAAAGAAACGAGATAATACAAACAAAAATAGTGTGAGTTAATTTGCATGCAGTTATTATTTCATGAATGTAAACTATCTGCCAAAAATAATTCAAAAGAACTGAATTCGCAATATTAATCAGATTAATGAAAACTTGGCACACTTCTTGTTATGTATTCTTCGAAAAGATTTTTTTGCTAAGGAGAATAAAATGAGAAAAGTAGCAATTTACGGAAAGGGTGGTATTGGAAAATCAACAACCACTCAGAACACAGTAGCCGCGCTTGCCGAAGCGGGAAAAAAGGTAATGGTTGTTGGATGCGATCCTAAAGCGGATTCAACACGACTTCTTCTCGGCGGTCTTTCACAGAAAACGGTTCTTGATACACTCCGCTTGGAAGGTGAAGACCTAGATCTTGAAGATGTTGTTAAACCGGGTTTTAAAGGTACACGTTGCGTAGAATCGGGCGGACCTGAGCCGGGTGTAGGATGCGCGGGTAGAGGTATCATTACATCAATCAATCTTCTCGAACAGCTCGGAGCTTATTCGGACAAATGGGAACTTGATTATGTATTTTATGACGTACTCGGGGACGTTGTATGCGGCGGATTCGCAATGCCTATCCGTGACGGTAAAGCAGAAGAAATTTATATCGTCGTGTCCGGTGAGATGATGGCGATGTATGCAGCAAACAATATCTGCAAAGGTATCGTAAAATTCGCTGAGTCCGGTGTCGTTCGTCTCGGCGGTCTTATCTGCAACAGCCGTAAGGTTGACAGAGAAGCCGATCTTATTCAGGCGCTTGCGGATAAACTTGGAACTCAGATGATTCACTTTGTTCCTCGTGACAACATGGTTCAGAGAGCAGAGATAAACAGAAAAACTGTTATCGAGTATGATCCGTCTGTCGGTCAGGCTGATGAGTACAGAATGCTTTCTCAGGCGATTGATAAGAATACAAAATTTGTAATTCCTACGCCTCTTGAAACCGAAGAGCTCGAAAAACTTCTTATAGAATTCGGACTCGAAGCATAATTGAGAAAAAGGAGATAAAACCATGTTAATGATAAGAGCAATAGTTAGACCGGATAAAGTAAACGCTGTAATGGAAACTCTCATGCAGGAGGGTTTCCCTGCTGTAACTAAAATGAACGTATCAGGAAGAGGAAAGCAGAGAGGTATCAAAATCGGAGATGTAACTTACGATGAAATACCTAAAGAACTTCTTATGATCGTTGTGCCTGATGCTGACAAGGATCTTGTAATAAAAACCATTATGGGTGCCGCAAGAACCGGTGAGCAGGGAGCCTTCGGTGACGGAAAGATATTCATCTCTCCTGTTAAAGAAGTATATACCGTTAGTTCGGGTGTAAAAGAAACAAGTGAAGGAATTTCGGAGGCAAAGGCATGAAAGAGGTAATGGCGATTGTGAGAATGAATAAAATCAATCAGACCAAACGCGCCCTTTCTGAAGCCGGCATAAGTTCAATGCATGCCAAAGACTGCCTCGGCCGCGGAAAAGGACTTGTTGATTTTAACGTTCTTCACGGTGCGGAACAGGGTTATGAAGAAGCGATTAGCCAGCTCGGAAGCACTCAGAGATTGATACCTAAACGTATGATTTCCGTTGTTGTTCCGAACAAGCTTGTGAAGAAAGTTGTTGAAACAGTTATCAGCGTGAATCAGACGGGCAAAAGCGGAGACGGCAAAATTTTCGTAATGCCGGTAATGGACTCAATCAGAATCAGAACCGGTGAATCCGGTGACGAAACTCTGGACGAAGCGTGATTCCGGAGGGAGGAAAACATGACTAAAAAAGTAGATTTTAACAGCATAAAACCGGAAGAAGTCAAAGAGGAACTGCTCTCGAAGTATCCGGTGAAAGTTGCGCGTAAAAGAGCAAAGCAGATTGTCATCAACAAAGTTGATAATGGTGATGTGGTTCCTGAGGTTCTTGCAAACACAAGAACTGTTCCGGGGATTCTTACCATGCGCGGATGTGCTTATGCAGGATGTAAGGGTGTTGTACTCGGGCCTACTCGTGATATTCTTCAGATTACTCATGGTCCGATAGGTTGTGCTTTTTACAGCTGGCTTACAAGAAGAAATCAGACCAGGCCGAAGACAGATGATGCGCCTAATTTTATGACTTACACAATGTCTACGGATTTGCAGGAAGATGAAGTTATATTCGGCGGCGAAAAGAAATTAAAAAAAGCCATCGAAGAAGCAGTCGGACTTTTTCATCCGAAGGCTATCGGGATATTTTCAACATGTCCTGTAGGTC
>DAOMHE010000027.1:9498-11515 GCA_035430785.1 Spirochaetota bacterium
GTCGGACTTTTTCATCCGAAGGCTATCGGGATATTTTCAACATGTCCTGTAGGTCTTATCGGAGACGACGTGCATGCGGTTGCCCGTGAAATGGAAGAGAAGTTTCCTGATGTGAATATCTTCGGATTTTCATGCGAAGGATACAAAGGAGTGAGCCAGTCTGCGGGACATCATATAGCCAATAACAAAGTGTTTACTGATGTTGTCGGTCTTTCTGATAAACCCAAAGAAGGAAAATTCAGATTCAACATTCTCGGTGAATATAACATCGGAGGTGATGCTTTTGAAATCGAACGTGTTGCCGAAAAATGCGGTCTTACTATCCACTCGACTTTCAGCGGAAACTCGGAGTATGATGAATTTATATCCGCTCATACTGCCGATCTGAACGTTGTAATGTGTCACAGATCGATCAACTATCTTGCTGAGATGATGGAAAAGAAATTCGGTATTCCTTGGTTTAAGGTGAATTTTATCGGTGCCGAGTCTTCTGCGAAATCTCTCAGAAAAATCGCCGAGTACTTCGGAGACAAAGAGCTTATGGCTAATGTTGAAAAGGTAATCGCTGAAGAGATGATTGAAGTTGAAAAAGTCCGTCTTGACGTCAAGAGCAGATGCGAAGGTAAAACTGCAATGCTTTTTGTCGGCGGTTCGCGTGCACATCACTATCAGGATCTTTTCCGCGAAATCGGAATGCAGACTCTTTCTGCCGGTTACGAGTTCGCACACAGAGATGACTATGAAGGAAGAAAGGTTATTCCTGAGATAGTGATCGATGCGGATACAAGAAACATCGAAGAGCTTACTGTCGAAAAAGATGATAAGAGATTCAGCCCTAGAAAGAGCGAAGCAGAAATCGAAGCATATTCGAAGAAAGGATTCAAATGGTCTGATTACGACGGCATGATGCCTGAGATGCAGAACAACACTCTCGTAATAGATGATCTTAATCATTACGAAACTGAAGTTCTCATTGAGAAGTACAGACCTGACATTTTCTGCGCAGGGATCAAGGAAAAGTATGTTGTTCAGAAGCAGGGCATTCCGCTCAAGCAGCTTCACAGCTATGACTACAGCGGTCCGTATGCAGGATTTAAAGGTGCGATCAATTTTTACAAGGAAATCGACCGCATTCTGAACACTAATGTTTTCAAACTCGTAAAAGCTCCATGGCAGGAAACTCCTGAACTTTCGGGAAGCTACGCGTGGAATAAATAGGGGAGGTTCTTATGTTATTAAGACACACAACAGATAAAGTTGCCGAAAGAAGCGCTCTCACAATTAACCCGGCAAAGACTTGTCAGCCGGTGGGAGCTATGTACGCGGCTCTCGGCATCAACAAATGCCTTCCGCACAGTCACGGGTCACAGGGATGCTGCGCCTATCATAGAAGCTCACTTACCCGTCACTTTAAAGATCCGATAATGGCGACCACAAGTTCATTCACAGAAGGAGCTTCGGTTTTCGGCGGTCAGGCAAACATACTTGAAGCGATAACAAACATTTTCGCTCTGTATGATCCTGAGATAATTGCCGTTCATACAACTTGTCTTTCTGAAACGATCGGAGATGACCTTAATCAGATCATAAAGAAAGCTTATCAGGAAGGCAAAATTCCTAAAGGTAAAAAAGTTTTCTATGCAAGTACACCGAGTTTCAAAGGTTCGCATGTAACAGGTTACTCGAACATGACAACAGGTATGGTTCAGTATTTTTCTGAAAATACCGGAAAACCTTTGAAGCAGATAAACCTGATTCCGAGTTTCATCGAGCCTTCGGATATGGCTGAAATCAAACGTATGACTTCAGAGATGGGAGTTAAGTTTGTAATGTTTCCTGATACATCCGGCGTAGTAAACAGTCCGATGGACGGAAAGTTTCACATGTATCCTAAAGGCGGAACGACTATTGAGCAGATAAAAAGCGCGGGAGATTCTTCTTTCACTTTGGCTCTGGGAAGAGTCGGTGCGATGAGTGCTGCCAAACTCCTTGATACAAAATGCAAGGTTCCATGCGA
>DAOMHE010000027.1:11615-16978 GCA_035430785.1 Spirochaetota bacterium
AAAACCGGTGCGAATGCGGACATGTTCTATTTCCACCAGCTTATAAAAGGAAATAAACCTGATCTGCTTTTCGGAAACACTTATGCGAAGTACATCGCGCGCGATGAAGACATTCCTCTCATAAGAATAGGATTTCCTATATATGACAGAGTCGGACATCAGTACATGCCTATTATGGGATATAAAGGCGGACTGCGTTTGCTGGAAAAAATTCTCTCAGCGGTTATGGACCGCCAGGACAGAGATGCTCCTGAAGAAAGATACGAGCTTGTAATGTAAGGGAGGATTCCATGATTGATTTGATTGAAGCGAGAAAGAATCAGGTTTATGTTAACAAAAAGGATTCTTTTAATATTGAATGTGATAAGAAAAGTGTAGCAGGTTCCGTCAGTCAGCGCGCATGTGTTTTCTGCGGATCAAGAGTTGTGCTTTATCCTATCGCCGACGCTCTTCATCTCATTCATGGTCCGATAGGGTGTGCTGCGTATACATGGGACATACGCGGTGCCCTCTCATCGGGACCCGAACTTCACAGGATGAGCTTCTGTACTGATCTCCGTGAAAACGACGTTATCTACGGCGGAGAAAAAAAATTATATAATGCTCTCATATCTCTCATTGAAAAATACAATCCGAAGGCTGCGTTTATTTATTCAACCTGTATCGTGGGTCTCATTGGAGACGACATAAACGCAGTCTGCCGGAGAGTATCTAATGAAAAAAATATTCCGGTAATTCCTGTTCATTCCGAAGGTTTTAAGGGAACCAAAAAAGACGGATACCGCGCGGCATGTGAAGCTTTGTTTACGCTCACAGGATTTGATAATGAAAGCGAAGTGCCGAAGCACAGCATCAATATACTCGGAGATTTTAATCTGGCCGGCGAAAGCTGGATAATAAAAAATTATTACAAAGAAATGGGAATAGATGTTGTTTCGTGTCTTACAGGCGACGGACGCATCGATGAAATAAAGAAAGCCCACAGAGCTTCATTGAATGTTGTTCAATGCTCAGGTTCAATGACCTTTCTCGCAAAACTAATGAAAGAAAAATACGGAATACCATTTATCCGCGTTTCATATTTCGGAATAGAAGATCTCTCGGAAGCGCTTTATGAAGTTGCCCGCTTTTTCAATGAAAAAGAAATTATTGATAAAACTTCGGAGCTTGTCGGAAGGGAGCTTTCCGCGATATATCCCGAAATAATGAAATTCAGATCAAAGCTTGAAGGTAAGAAAGCCGCGATTTATGTCGGCGGCTCATTCAAGGCTTTTTCTCTGGTTAAAGCTCTTCGTCATCTTGGAATGAAAACCGAAGTGGTCGGAAGTCAGACCGGAAGCAAGGATGATTACGACTACCTGAAGGAAATATGCGACGAAGGAACAGTAATCGTCGATGATACAAATCCGCTTGAGCTTTCACATTTTATTGAAGAACGCGGTGTTGATCTTTTGATCGGCGGAGTAAAAGAGCGTCCGATTGCATACAAGCTTGGTATAGCATTCTGCGATCATAACCATGAACGAAAGATTCCCCTTGCCGGATTCGAAGGCATGGTCAATTTCTGCCGCGAAGTTTATTCGTCGGTATTGAGCCCGGTATGGAAATATTCACCGGCATATAGAAAACGCAAAGGAGGAATCGTATGAAAGCACAAGAGAAAGTAATAGAAAAAATAGCGGATCCCGCAAGAAATACATGCAGATTATGCGCGCCTCTCGGTGCAAGCACGGTTTTCCGCGGTATTGAAAACTGCATTCCGCTTCTTCATGGTTCGCAGGGATGTTCGACATACATCCGCCGTTATATGATAAGTCATTTTCGTGAGCCGGTTGATATTGCGTCTTCTAACTTCAGTGAGTCTGCTGCTGTTTTCGGTGGAAGGGAAAATCTTCATACAGCGCTTGATAATGTCATAGGAAAGTATCAGCCGTCACTTGTCGGAATTGCAACAACATGTCTTTCTGAAACGATAGGCGATGATGTCTCCCTTTATATAAAAGAATATAATGAAAAGAGCAAATCGGATGTTCCGGTAGTGAATGTTCCTACTCCGAGTTACAAGGGTATTCATACGGACGGATACCGTGATGCTGTGATATCATGCATCAAAACCGTTTCAAAAGAAAATGAAACAGGTGATTTTATAAATATAATACCGTCATTTGTTTCCCCGGAAGATTTGCGTCATCTGAAGGAAATAGCATCTGACTTTAAAACTGATGCTGTTCTTTTTCCTGATTATTCAGAGACCCTTGACGGAGAATCATGGGAGAGTTATAAAAAAATATCTCCGGGCGGAACTCTTTTAAGAGACATTGCCAGAATAAAATCCGCAAAAGCATCAATAGTAATCGGAAACAGTCTTTCCCGAAGCGGTCTTTCTGGATCTCTCTCTGAACATCTCCGGAATGCTCATTTTATGAATCTTCCGATAGGAATAGATTTGTGCGATGAATTTTTCGGTGCGTTTGAAAAAGCAACCGGAAAACTGCTTCCGGAAAAATACAGTTCGGAACGTAACCGTCTGGTTGATTCATACATGGACGCGCATAAATACTTTTTTGAAAAACGCGCGATAATAGCCGGAGATGAAGATCTTGTTGTCTCGCTCGCGTCATTCATGTCTGAAATCGGAATAGTGCCGGTGATATGCGCTACGGGTTCTGATAATCCTGAAGCAGTAAAACTGATAAAAAAATACGCACCGGATGCAGATGTGATGGCTGATTCTGATTATGCGACGGTTCTTGATAAAGCAAGAAGTATGAACTGCGACCTTGTTATCGGAAGCAGCAAGGGTTTTTATCTTTCGAAGAATCTTTCGATTCCTCTGGTTCGTGTCGGATTTCCTGTTCACGACAGATTCGGTTCACAGAGAATAAAGCATCTAGGTTACCGCGGTACGCAGAGCATTCTTGATAATATCGCGAACGCAATCATTGAACATAAACAAAACAGCTCAAACATAGGATACAGCTACCTGTAAGGAGGAAGATATGAGTGCAAGTGTAAATTTCGGGAATCACCCTTGTTTTAACAGAGAACTGAGACATCAAACTGGAAGAGTTCATCTGCCGGTTGCTCCGGCATGCAATATTCAGTGTAACTTCTGCGACCGCAAGTATGACTGCATAAACGAATCGCGCCCCGGAGTGACAAGTACTGTTCTTACTCCGCGACAGGCCATTGCATACCTTGATTCGGTGCTCGAAAAAATACCTAATATATCCGTAGTCGGAATTGCGGGTCCGGGAGATCCGTTTGCGAATACAGAAGCCACGCTTGAAACGATGAGATATGTTCACGAAAAATATCCCGACAAAATACTTTGTCTTGCGACTAACGGAGTCGGGCTTCCTGATGCTGTTGAAGAAATATCAAAAATGAATATTTCGCATGTGACAGTTACCGTTAATGCTGTTGATCCGGAGATAGGCTCAAAGATTTACAAATGGGCGCGTCACGGCGGAAAAGTTTACCGCGGCATTGATGCGGCATGGTTTATACTTTCCCGTCAGATCGAAGGAATACGTGCTTTGAAAGAAAAAGGAATAACAGTAAAAATAAATACAGTAGTTATTCCCGGAATAAATGACACTCACGTTCAGGATATTTCAATGAGGATGCTTGAACTTGGAGCAGATGTTCAAAACTGCATTCCGCTATGTCCGGTTGCTGAAACTGAATTTGCGCACCTTACTCAGCCGACTCCAATGGAAATGGCAAAGCTGCGTGAAGGAGCAGGGGCATATCTTCCTCAGATGAGCCATTGCGCGCGCTGCCGCGCGGATGCGGCAGGCCTTCTCGGTCAGGCAAATCAGGAAGAGATTTCGGAGCTTTTAAGTAAAGCATCTAAAACAGAACTTTCAAATGAAAGGCCATATGTCGCCGTTGCCAGCATGGAAGGAGTTCTTGTGAATCAGCATCTGGGCGAGGCTGAATACTTACGCATATACGGAATGAAAAATGGAGTTCCCGAACTGATTGAAAAAAGATTTACGCCCGAATCCGGAAGCGGAGACCGCAGATGGGAAAACATGGCTGATTTGATTAAGGACTGTGCAGCGCTTCTGGTCAGCGGCGTAGGAGCAAATCCTAAAAAAATAATCGAAGGTTCGGGAATAAAAATATATGCCGTGGAAGGTCTTATCTCTGAAGCAGTCGAAATGATTATGAAAGGCAAAGAACTTCCGAAGGTGATGATGAAAACTGCCGGAAGCTGCGGCATGGGAAAAACCTGCAGCGGCACCGGCGGAGGATGCGGATAATTGCTGATAAATAAACGGAGGATAAAATGAAAAAACCAAAGCATCATATTTTCGTCTGCGCAAGTTTCCGCGCGGGCGGAGATGCGCAGGGAGTATGCGCAAAAAAAGGAAGCATGAATCTGCTTCAGTACATGGTCACTGAACTTTCCGACAGGGGAATGGCTGACTGCATGGTGTCCAGTACGGGATGTCTGAAAGTCTGTGACAGAGGACCTGCTCTCGTTGTTTACCCTGAGAACTGGTGGTACGGAAAGATTGAAAACGAAGCTATGATTGATGAAATTATCGATTCAATCGCGTCGGGAGTTCCGGCTGAAAAATATCTCATAGCTGATTAATTTGGTTTCAGCGTTTCCGGACTAAATACATACCGGAAATGCTGAAATTGATTTTGAAGGAGGAAGAATGGCTAACGATTGGAAGAAATATTATGATGAAGGTCTGGCTTATATGAATTCTCTGAAGAAGCATATTGATGCCGGAAAAAATTTCTCGCCTGAACTTAAATATAATATATGCACTATGGGGATGGAAAAATTTTTTATTTCAATTCTGATTTATTATGAGATGATTCCTTTTCATCATACCCTATATGCTCTTGCTCAGGATGTAATGGAGTTTCACGATATGGAACCCCGTCTTGTTGATAATCTAAATAAGATTGATTCTTTTCAGGATATGTGTTCTCTGGAAATTCCAAAACCTAGAGTTTTCACAAATGCCGAGATTGATCTGACGGAAAAGACATTTGCGGAAATTCATAATTTGGCTAAACTTATTTTATACGGCATAAATGGTACTGACGGTGATTCAAAAAAAGAAAGTGCGGTTTCTTGATACGACTTTGCGTGACGGTCTACAGTCGCCGTCTGTTCATTTTCAGGACAAGGCTAAAATTGAATTGGCGTGCGCGCTTGAGCGTGCCGGAATTGATGTAATTGAAGCTGGTTTTCCGTCTTCTTCAAAGAATCAGTTTGATGTGATAGATGCGGTTTGCGGTGAAGTTAAATGCACAGTAGCGGCAATGGCGAGAATGAATGAAAACGATATAGCTATATGTGCACAGGCATTGCGTAGGGCTTCTTCCGGATG
>DAOMHE010000028.1:0-16520 GCA_035430785.1 Spirochaetota bacterium
GGAGTGGGATCTCAAAGGGATGAGGAGCGGCGACTGAGCTCCTCGTCCCTTTGAACATTATTGCATGACACCATGCGAAACCGAATCTCAAAGGCGGAGCCTTTGACTGTAAGTCCGGAGATCGGACAAAACCGGATAAAGGGTGCGCCGCACCCTTTGTTTGTATTCCGACACTCGGAATTTTTCGCTTTCTAATTCAAATAATCCGAAAGAACATTTTTTAGAGCTTTGTTTCCTTTGATGCGGTAGATGTAATAATCACTGTCAATGGTCATGATTTCTTTTATTCCTGACATTTCGGAAACGACTAAAAGTGAACTATCAGCAAGATCCATCGGCACATCTGAATATTTTAGGGAGAGTTCGATAATCCTATCCAGATGAATTTTTTCAAGATTAATAATATCAAGAGCATCACGGCGAAGCCATTCAAGAAATGCAATTTGAACATCAGTGCTGAAACTTAACATGTGAGAAACTTCAGTGATTACCGGCCATGTTGTAATGAATCGGCCTTTATATTTTTGAAGGAATGATATAACAACTGCATGATACTTGTCATCACGGTCAAAAAGCGCGATTAAAGGACCGGCATCAACGAGAATGCTTTTCACGGAGTTTTCCTTTCAGAATTGATTTATAATCTTTGGAAGAGTTAGATCGACCGCTGCCTGCTATTCCGAATAAGTCCTTGCCGAGTTCGTATGGAGAAGTGACTTCGTGATATTTCTTAAAATATAAATCCAGTGCGCTTTTAATAATTTCTGACTTAGGTTTGTTTTCAGACTTGGAAATTTGATCAAGCGTGCTCTCTATTTCAGATGAAAGACGGATTGATAACATTTTTTCACCTCATGTATTACATATTGTAATACATGAGGTGAAAAAGTCAACTTATTTGAAAAGAAACGGATTGAAAATAAGCCGTTAAACCCGGCAAAAAAAGTGTAA
Source organism: Spirochaetota bacterium (assembly GCA_035430785.1). Taxonomy (GTDB): domain Bacteria; phylum Spirochaetota; class UBA4802; order UBA4802; family JAFGJZ01; genus JAKJGA01. The sequence goes on from DAOMHE010000028.1 coordinate 952, forward strand.
TGATATTTCAATATGACTGATAGCTGAAAATCCGAAGTGCTAAAAGCACTTCGAAAAAGATGAATGATAAGAATAAAAATCAGAATTTGCCGAAGGCAAATTTATCTCTGATCGGAGCGCAGGGGTTCTGTCTGAGCCGAATCCGCTGAAAGCGGTTCGGCGAGTTCTGCGCGACAAGAGCCGCGCGGCGACTGAGCGACGTCTTTTTCTTTCGCCGGTTTCTTTTGTGACGAGACAAAAGAAATCGGCAAAACCGGGTAAAGGGCGTGGAACGCCCTTTGAATAACTCATTATTATTGACAAAAAGCCCGCTTATAATAACTTTTAGCAAAATTATATCAAGGGTTAGGTTTATGAAAAAAGATGTCAGGATCGGACTCATCGGCTACGGCACTGTCGGCAGCGGAGTCTATGGTCTACTCAAGAAAAATTCTGAAGTTATTGCGGCGCGCACAGGACTGAATGTTTCAGTTAAAATGATTTGTGATCTGCGTGCTGACAAGATTGCGTCAGAAGTTACCGGAACCGCCCTTACGACGAACTGGAAAGATATAATTAATGATAAGGAAATTGATACTGTAGTAGAACTCATCGGCGGCGTTGAACCGGCTAAATCTATGATAATCGAAGCATTGAAAGCCGGGAAGAATGTCGTCACTGCGAATAAAAAGCTTCTTGCCGAAGCGGGCAGTGAAATTTTCTCAATCGTAAAAAACAGCAAGGTCAAACTCGGTTTTGAAGCAAGTGTCGGCGGCGGTATTCCGTGTCTTGATGCGCTTAAATCAGGTCTTGTCGGAAACCGCATCAACAGCGTAATGGGAATATTAAACGGAACAACAAACTATATTCTTACACGCATGGAAGAGGGCGGTCTTTCTTTCGGTGATGCACTCAAAGAAGCTCAGCGTGAAGGTTTCGCAGAAGCTGATCCTACATTCGACATTGAAGGCTATGATGCCGGTCACAAGATTACTCTTCTCGGAATGCTTTCCTTCAACAAGGAGATTGATTATTCGGCGGTTTCAAAAGAAGGAATCACAAGAATTTCTTCTATAGATATGCATTTCGCGCGCGAGATGGGTTATGTTATAAAACTTCTCGGAATAGCGAAATACGTAAACGGCAAAATCGACGTAAGAGTTCATCCGACGATGATAAGAAAGAATCACCAGCTCGCGTCTGTGAGACGCGAATTTAACGCGATTCTTTTTGATGCGGACATGACAGGCAATGTGGTTCTTTTCGGAAAGGGCGCTGGTTCATTCCCGACTGCTTCTGCCGTTATCAGCGATGTTGTAAAAATTTCACAGAACAGTCTGGCAGAGGACAGCGCGCTTCATCTCGACGGAAAGGCAGAGCTTCTTCCTTCCGGTGAAAGATGTTCGCGTTTTTATTTCAGAATGCGCACTGAGGATTCTTCAGGCGTGCTTGAAAAAGTTGCCGGAGTTTTTGCTAAGAATAATATTTCAATCGCGTCTGTGGTTCAGAAGGAAAAAGACAGCACTGACAACACAGTGCCTCTGATAATCATGACGCACAGTGCAAGCGAAGCTTCGATGAAGAAATCGCTTGAGCTGATTAATGGATTTGATTTTATAAAAGAAGAAGTTGTAGTAATAAGGGTGGAAGACTGATGAATGCTTATTTTAGATGTATCGACGGATGTGAAGGAAAATTTTCGTTAACTGATATAATATACAAATGCCCTAAGTGCGGATCTCTCCTCGAGGTTCATCATGACGCTGATTATCTTAAGAAGAAATCGGCTGCGGAGTGGAAGGAAACTTTTTCTTCGAGAATGGGAACAACTAAATGGCCTTTCGGTTCGGGTGTCTGGAGATACAAAGAATGGATTAATCCCGATATAGACGACGAGAATATTGTTTCGATGTATGAAGGAAACAGCAATCTTTTCTGGGCGAAGAGATTCGGCGGATTTCTCGGAATGAATGATCTCTGGGTCAAGATGTGCGGAAATACTCATACCGGATCTTTCAAAGATCTCGGAATGACCGTTCTAGTTTCTCAGGTCAATGATATGATCGCACGCGGCAAGAAGATCAAGGCTGTTGCATGCGCTTCAACAGGTGATACTTCAGCGGCTCTTTCCGCTTACTGCGCGTATGCGGGCATTCCGTCGATTGTATTTCTTCCTGCTGATAAGATTACTACCGCTCAGCTTGTTCAGCCTATTTCAAACAATTCGATTGTTCTTTCAATCGACACCGACTTCGACGGCTGTATGAAGATCGTTCAGGAAGTGACAAAGAATAACGAAATATATCTTGCAAATTCAATGAATTCGCTCCGCATTGAAGGTCAGAAAACAATCGCTCCTGAAATCGTTCAGCAGTTCGGCTGGGAAGTTCCTGATAATATAATTATTCCGGGCGGAAATCTCGGGAATGTTTCGGCTCTTGCGAAAGGTTTTTCTCTTATGCTTGATCTCGGCATCATAACAAAGAAGCCGCGTATCATTCTTGCTCAGGCTAGAAACGCGAATCCGCTTTACAGATCGTATCTGAAAAACTACGAATCGTTTGAACCGGTTAAGGCCGAAAAGACTCTGGCGTCGGCTATTCAGATCGGAGATCCGGTTTCTGTTAAAAAGGCGATCAAGGGGCTCAAGGATTATAACGGAATTGTGGAAGACGCAAGCGAGGATGAACTTGCTGACGCGGCTGCTGTTGCGGATAAAACAGGAATGTATACATGCCCTCATACAGCAGTTGCCCTTGCTGCGCTTATTAAGCTTGTAGATAAGGGTGAAATCAAAAAGGATTCTAAAACTGTTGTCGTTTCAACGGCTCATGGACTCAAATTCTCTGAATTCAAGGTGGGATATCACGAGTCTTCTTTGAAGGGCATTGAGTCGAAGCATGCGAATAAACCTCTACGTCTTGCTGCGGATGTTGCTAAAGTTACTGAAGCTCTCGAAAAGGAATTTGCTGCACGGACGTCAAAATAAATGTCTTTCCGGCACGGAGAAAAGGGCGTGATGAATATAGTTTTTGCTGTGTTTGCCGCGTTTCTTTTTCCGGCATCGGGCGCGGCATATTCGGGCAGAATATTTAAGGCTTATTTATCGGCTTTTATTCTGCCTTTTTTACTTATGCTTCATGTTTTTCTTCCCTTGGCGGAAAATGCTGCACTGTTTTTTTCATTAACCGGTTTCATTGCGGCATATGTTTTTCTTTCGCTGGCATCTGTTGTTTTTTTGACAGGTAAACGCAAAACTCATTTTTCAAAGATGATTGCTCCTTCTGTTTTATCATTTCTTCTGCCTCTTGCTGCTGCAGGCATCATTCTTTCTAAATATGATTTTGGGTATATCGGAGATTCTTCCGCTTATCCTTTGTTTGCTAAAGGTGATATAGTCCTTCTTCAAAAGCAGAAGGCTTCACTTGGAGATCTAGTTTATCATGAAGGTATAAAAAGAGTAGTTGCAGATAAGCCTGCAAAGTTGCGTTTTTTCGGCGGGAGATTGTATTTGTTTGAGCGCGAATTGGAACTTCAGGAATACGAAGCTCAATCGGATATGACTGATGTCTATTATGAAAAAAATACAAATATTCTTTATCCTGTCTATATTTCTTCGCATGATCCGCTTTTAAAACAGAGGGATGATGTCTATGAAATCAAAAAGAATGAGCTTTTGCTTTGTCCTGATAACCGCAGTCTTGGAGTTGTTTCGGTGATTCCTGCCGGGGAGTATTCGGTAGTAAAAGGCGCTGTATTTTCTCCTTCAGTTTCCGGAATCTTTAATAGTCTGACTTTCAGGCATATTTTTCTTTAAATTTCATTTTTTCTGTATTACGCTAATTTAACATATATGAAACAATTAACTCGGTCTTTTCGTTTGCCGAGGGCACTTTGATTTGTTTTCTTGGTTAAAATGTCCTTAAAAACGGCTTTTTGACTACATCTGCAATTTTTTTTTAGGAGAAATAGATGGAAGAGCTTTTTCCTGAGAACCAGGGACTCTATGACAGAGCGAATGAACATGACAACTGCGGTATCGGTTTTGTTGCCGATATCAAAGGAAGAAAGTCAAACGACATCGTACAGCGCGGACTCGAAGTGCTTGCGCGCATGGAACACAGAGGCGCAGAAAGCGCTGATAATAAGACCGGAGACGGTGCTGGAATTCTGATGCAGATTCCGCATAAGTTTTTTGCGGAAAAAATTAAAGATATTCCTGCCGAGGGAGAATACGGTGCGGGACTTGTTTTTCTTCCGCGCGATAAATCAGACTGCGATAAGGTGAAAGCCGAGTTTGAAAAAATAGTTTCAGCTGAAGGTCAGAAAATAATCGCATGGCGTGATGTTCCTGTTATCGATTCGTGCATTGGTGAAATCGCTAAAAGAAGCGAGCCGAAAATTGAACAGGTGTTTATTTCAGGCACACAGAAACAGGATCAAAACCGTCTTGAAAGAAAACTTTATATTATAAGAAAACTTTCAGAATCAACAATCAGAAATTCTTCGATAAATAATAAAGCTGATTTTTATATTCCGAGTCTTTCGTCTAAAACGATAGTTTACAAGGGAATGCTCATGCCGGATCAGGTTAAGCAGTATTTTCCTGATCTTTCTGAAGCATCATTCGAAAGCGCGATGTCGCTAGTGCATTCAAGATTCAGTACAAACACTTTTCCTTCATGGGATCTCGCACAGCCGTTTAGAATGCTTGCTCATAACGGTGAAATCAACACTGTAAAAGGAAACCGTCTCTGGATGAGCGCGCGCGAATCGATGCTTGCTTCAGAAGAGTTCGGTGCAGATATAAAAAAAATACTTCCTGTAATCGAACCCAACAAGAGTGACTCGGCGTCTTTTGATAATGCGCTTGAACTTCTTGTTATGACAGGGCGTTCGCTTCCGCACGCGCTGATGATGCTTATTCCTGAAAGCTGGAATGAAAAGAATCCAATAGATGAAAAGCTTAAATCATTTTATGAATATCATGCGACATTCATGGAGCCGTGGGACGGGCCTGCGTCAATGGTATTCTGCGACGGAAGATTTGTCGGCGGAACACTGGATAGAAACGGACTGCGTCCTTCACGTTATATCATAACAAAAAACGATATGATAGTGATGGGTTCCGAAGTCGGTGTTCAGGATTTTTCTCCGGAAGAGATCGCATATAAAGGCAGATTGATGCCGGGTAAAATTCTTCTCGTTGATACAGTAGAAGGAAGAATTATCCCTGACGGTGAAGTTAAGGATAAAATTTCTGCTCAGAAGCCTTATGCCGAGTGGGTAGCGAAGAACAGAACGGATCTCACTGAAATAAAAGGAGAAGATGTTTCTGCATCTCTTTCTGATGAGAGACTTTCTGAACTCGAAAAAGTTTTTGCATATAACAGAGAGGATCTTGACACTCTTTTGCCTACAATGGTCGAAACGGGAATGGAGCCTACGAGTTCAATGGGAACGGATACTCCGATTGCAGTTTTTTCTGATAAGCCTCAGAGACTGTTTAATTATTTTAAACAGGTTTTCGCGCAGGTAACTAATCCGCCGATCGATTCGATAAGAGAAGAGCTCGTAATGACTCTTACAAGTTTTATCGGTTCGCATAAAAATATTATCGAAGAAACCGAAGATCATTGTAAGAGAATAAAGTTTCTTAATCCCTTGTTTTCAAATTCTGATGTAAAGAAAATCGCAGACTGGAAAAACTCGGATTATAAAACTTCTGTAATAGATATAACTTATGATGCTGCAGGCGGAGAAAAAGCTCTCGCTGCCGCATTTGATAAAATATGTGCTGATTCAGATAAGGCAATTGATTCCGGTTCTTCTGTATTGATTCTTTCTGATAAGAATTTTTCAAAAGACAGAGCACCGATTCCTTCACTTGCGGCTATAGGAGCAGTTCATCATCATCTTGTAAAAAACGGCAAGCGTCTCAAAGCCGGACTAATTCTAGAAACTGCTGAGCCCCGCGAAGTTCACCATTTTGCGCTTCTTTTCGCTTACGGTGCAGATGCTGTTAATCCGTACGGAGCTCTTGCTCTAATTGATTCATTGGTTAAAAACGGAAAATGCAAAGGAGTCGATAAATACAAGGATGCTGAAAAGAATTTCATGAAGGCGATAAATAAAGCCATTCTCAAAATTCTTTCAAAGATGGGAACTTCGACACTCAGAAGCTACCGCGGAGCTCAGATTTTTGAAGCTGTCGGAATAGGCAAGGATCTTCTTGAAAGATGTTTTGCCGGAACTGTTTCAAAAATCGGCGGAATCGGATTTGCCGAGCTTGCTGAAGAAGTAAGAAGAGTTCATTCTAAATCATATGAATTTCCTGATGCTCTTCCTGAAAGCGAAGGGGTTTACCGCTATAGAAAAGGCGGAGAAAATCACGCATGGAATCCTGAGTCGATTTATCTTCTTCAGTGGGCGACACGTTCCAATGATTATAAAAAGTTCAAGGAATTCTCAGCAAAGGCTGATGCTCTTAATCAGAAACCGCATGTCATCAGAGGTATGCTTGAATTCAAAAAGACAAATGCTATAGATATAAATGAAGTTGAACCGATAGAAGAAATTATGAAACGCTTCACCACCGGCGCGATGAGTTTCGGTTCTATCAGCGCGAATGTGCACGAGGCTGTTGCTGTTGCGATGAATTCAATCAAAGGAAGAAGCAATTCCGGAGAAGGAGGAGAAGATCCTAAGAGATTTATTCCCCGCGCCGACGGAACATCGGCGAGAAGTGCGATCAAGCAGGTTGCTTCAGGACGTTTCGGTGTAACAAGTAATTATCTTGCAAATGCCGATGAAATTCAGATTAAAATTGCTCAGGGAGCTAAACCCGGTGAGGGCGGACAGCTTCCGGGTCACAAGGTCGATGCGATTATTGCCAAGACAAGAAACTCGACACCGGGTGTAACTCTGATATCGCCTCCGCCTCATCATGATATTTATTCCATCGAAGATCTTGCTCAGCTGATTTTTGATTTGAAGAATGCTAATCCGAATGCTCGAATCAGCGTTAAGCTTGTTTCTGAATCCGGAGTCGGAACAATTGCCGCAGGTGTTTCTAAGGCTCATGCCGACAACATTCTTATCAGCGGATATGACGGCGGAACGGGTGCGAGTCCTCAGAGTTCAATCAAACACGCGGGTATGCCTTGGGAAATCGGTCTTGCTGAAACGCATCAGACTCTTGTACTTAATGACCTGCGCGGAAGAGTAAAACTTCAGACTGACGGACAGATGAGGACCGGACGCGATATCGTAATCGGCGGACTTCTCGGCGCGGAAGAATTCGGTTTCGGTACGACTACATTGATCGTTATGGGATGTATAATGATGAGAAAATGTCATCTTAATACATGTCCTGTCGGAATAGCAACTCAGGATCCTAAATTAAGAAAAAGATTCGCGGGCAAGCCCGAGCATCTTATAAATTATTTCAGATTTCTTGCGGAAGAAGTACGTGAAGTGATGGCTTCTCTCGGAATTAAAAAATTCGATGATCTTATCGGAAGAACGGATCTTCTCGAGGTTAAGCCGAATTCTCACTGGAAGGCAAAAACTACTGATCCAAAACTTCTTCTTCACAGACCGAAAGAAGCTGATAAATACGCGACATACTGCGTTCAGAGTCAGATTCATAAAATTGATTCGGTTCTCGACAGAACTTTGATTGAGAAATCAAAAAACTCAATTGAGAAAAAAGAAAAAGTTTCGTTCAGTCTTCCTGTTAAAAACACGGACAGAACTGCCGGAGCTATGCTTTCTTATGAGATTTCAAAACGCTACGGCGATGAAGGTCTCGGTGAAGAAACTATTGCCGTTGATTTTTCGGGAAGTGCCGGTCAGAGTTTCGGGGCGTTTCTTGCGAAGGGTGTTACATTCAGACTTCACGGCGACGCGAACGATTATCTCGGCAAAGGCCTTTCAGGCGGAAAGATAGTTGTAGTACCTCCAAAGGGTTCAACTTTCAAGCCGGAAGAAAACATCATAATCGGAAATACAGTTCTTTACGGAGCGACTTCCGGTGAAGTATATATCAGAGGTGTTGCGGGTGAACGTTTCTGTGTTAGAAACAGCGGTGTGACTGCTGTTGTCGAAGGTACTGGAGACCACTGTGCGGAATATATGACAGGCGGTTATATTACCGTTCTCGGAAAAGTCGGAAGAAATTTCGGTGCGGGAATGAGCGGCGGTATAGCGTACGTTTATGACGCCGACGGAAATTTTGATTTTTTCTGCAATAAGGGAATGGTTGAGCTTTCTAAACTCGACAATGACGAAGACATCAGCCGTGTTAAAACGATGATTCAGAATCATATTGATAATACAGATTCTGATTATGCAAAAAACATTCTTTCTAACTGGGATTCAAATCAGCCGAAGTTTGTTAAGGTGATGCCTGTTGAATATAAACGTGCACTTGCAGAAATGAAAATGAAAGAACTCGATAATAAGCTAAAAGGAATAATCGAGGAAGAAGAGATCGGAGGTAGAGCATAATGGGTGATCCTACAGGCTTTCTCAAAAATAGCAGAAAGGTTGCCGGTTACAGGCCGGTTGAACAGAGAATAAATGACTACAGCGAAGTTGAGCTTCAGCTTTCAGAAGACGAAAGAAAACTTCAGGCATCAAGATGTATGGATTGCGGAGTTCCATTCTGTCACTGGGCTTGCCCGGTTTCAAACATCATGCCTGAATGGCAGGATAAGGTATTTAAAGGCGAGTGGAAGGAAGCATGGGAGATGCTTCAGGAGACGAATAATTTTCCTGAGTTTACAGGCCGCGTTTGTCCTGCTCTTTGCGAGGCTTCTTGTGTACTTGCACTTAATGACGAAGCAGTTACAATCAGGCAGAACGAGCTTGCTGTAATAGAAAAAGCTTTTGAGCTTGGTCTTGTAAAAGCTAATCCGCCTAAGAAAAGAAGCGGAAAGAAAGTTGCCGTCATCGGCGGAGGTCCTGCAGGGCTTGCCGCAGCTGATCAGCTTAACAAAGCGGGCCATCTGGTTACATTGTTTGAAGGCACAGACAGAGTCGGCGGATATTTGAGATACGGTATTCCTGATTTTAAACTCGAAAAAAGCTTTATCGACCGCCGTCTCGATATAATGAAAGAAGAAGGGGTAACATTTAAGACTAATTCATATGTCGGACGCGATGTGAAAATCAATGACATCATGAAAGAGTATGATGCTGTTTGTATTACAATAGGTGCGCGCGAAGCGAGAGATCTTTCGATTGAAGGAAGAGAGCTTTCGGGAATTCATCAGGCGCTTGATTATCTCACTCAGCAGAATAAAACATGCGCGGGAGACAAAGTATGTCAGGATACGCTCATCGCCGCTCTTGACAAAAACGTCCTTGTAATCGGCGGCGGTGATACCGGTTCGGACTGTGTCGGTACTGCAAACCGTCAGGGTGCTAGAAAAGTAACTCAGATTGAGCTTCTTCCGATGCCGTCAAAAGAAAGAACTAATTCCGAGCCATGGCCTCTCTGGCCGAGACTTCATAAGACTTCAAGCTCTCATGAAGAAGGCTGCGAAAGACTCTGGTGCATCAGCTCTAAGAAATTTATCGGCGAAAACGGAAAAGTAAAAAAAGTTCTCGCGTGCAAAGTAGAGTGGGTGAATGAAAATGGAAAGTTCAGCATGAAGGAAGTTCCGGGAAGTGAATTTGAGATCGAAGCTGATCTTGTTCTTCTTGCGATGGGATTCGTTCATGTTGTGCAGAAGGATTTTGTGAATGAACTCGGACTCAAGCTTGATGCCCGCGGAAACATCGACACCGGTTCTGACTATAAAACTAGTGCCGATAAAGTTTTTGCCGCAGGTGATGCGAACAGAGGTGCTTCTCTTGTAGTTTACGCTATAAGCGAAGGACGAGGAGCTGCGGAAGCTATAAATGAGTTTTTGTCTAAGTAATAAAATAAGCCTTCGGCTTAAGAATGGGCCCGCGAAGTATCGCGGGCTTTTTTTATAAGGTTGTCACCTTATAAATCCATATTTCCGAGTGTCGGAATACAAACAAAGACTTCGTCTTTGGAATCTGTTTTTCGCATGGATCATGCAATAATTTCAAAGGGCGTTTCACGCCCTTTACCCGGTTTCGCATGGTCTCATGCGATAAGATCAAAAGGGACCGGGCTTCAGTCGCCAGCCCCGCCCCTTTTGAAATCCCCGCCCGCTCTTTATCGCTTCGATTTTCGCACCGCTTTCAGCGGATTGCGAAAGCTCAGCTTATAATGTATCAGCCTTCGGCTGATGGTTTAGGTGTTTTTTCTCTCATTCGTTTGTTGCTGATGTGCTTTGCATATTATCTCTCATTCATTCGATCTCATTGTCTTTCCTTCGAATACAAGAATCTCATTTCACCTTATTAAATGCCTGTATTCCGCTCTACTCAGTAAACGTATAATTTCTGCTCTATCATATGGTTTATTTTGGGTTTGACATACTAAAAAAGATTTATCATAAAGCTTTAAGTGAAAATTAATCATTATGACGCTGTGTCTTTGTCGAGAATTATGGATTGAGAGTGTGAGGATTCAAAAGGATTTAAGAGTTATTTTGTTTTTATGATGTTTGAGTGTTGTCAAATATTCCATACTTGCCATGTAGTTGTATTCAATATTCGGCAAAAGCTTTATATGAAAACTCTTTATCCATGGATCTAATAGGTAAATAGAAATATGTTATAATAAAGAAAGGAATTCATAATGGGAAAAGATGCAAGAAAATATACGGATAAAACATTAAAAAGATTATTTGCATTATCAGGAAATATGTGTGCATTTCCCGGATGTGACAAATTACTTGTTAATGAAAATAATGCAAAGGATTCAAATATTTGTCATATTGAGGCTGCGAATGAGGATGGAGAAAGATATAACCCTGATATGACGGACATTGAAAGAGCAGATTACCCAAATTTAATACTTCTTTGTATTCAACATCATGATGAAACAAATGATGTAAAAAAATATCCTGTAAACGTTCTTAAAAAAATGAAAAGTGATCATGAATCCGAACAATTGAATAAAAGCATACAGAAAAACCCTTCTATGTTAAAGAATACCATTAATGCAATTTCATCATTAGATTTTGGAGAACTTGAAGAAATTGAAGAATTAAATCTATTTGATCCAAAAGAGAAAATTTCTTTTAATGATCTCAAAAGAAATGTGACAATAATAAATGAGTATAAAAATTACCACCATCGAATAAATAAACTTTATGATGAACTTGAATATGAAGGTTCTATCAAAAAAGAAAAATTATTGAATAATATCAGATTACTTTATACCGAAATAAAAGGTAAGTATGTTTTGGATCACAAAAATCAATTGCAAATTATACGTGACAACTCTGATCACATATTTGATGATGTTTTCAATACCCTTTATACAAGGATGGAAAGTACATCTTTTTGGGAAGAAGATGTTGTGCTTGGTATAAGATTAATAATGGTGGATGCATTTTTGAGATGTAAGATTTTTGAGGAACCGAAGATATGATAATTTCAAAAGATATTAATCCAGAAAGAGATTTGTATTTTTTAGGTGCTCAAATTATTGAATCTATTATTGAAAAAAATGAAAATGAATATGATTTCATTGAGCTTTTTTACAGAATAAAATCTACAAACAATATTTCTATAAATTTATTCTCATTGGCATTAACTTGGCTATATGCAATTGGGGCCATCGATCACTCAGATAAGGGGAATATTATAAAATGTTTCTAAAAAGTCTGATAATTCAAAATAAGGATGAAATAATCCGAAATATTCCATTTCATAAAGGAATTAATCTTATTATAGATGAAACTCCTTCGGAAAATAAAACTGCATCAGGCAATAGTGTCGGAAAAACAACAGTTTTACGATTAATTGATTATTGCCTTGATGGTAGTGGAGAGAATATATTCGTAGACCCTGAATTTAAAACAAAGAATCATAAGATTGAAAACTTTTTAAAAGAGAACAATGTAGTTATTACATTAAATTTAATTGAAGATATTAATGATGAATATTCTAGAAAAATTGAGATTCGAAGAAATTTTCTTAATTATAAAAATAAAATACAGACAATTAATGGCGAACAATATACAAGTGTAGATTTTTCTAATGAATTAAAAAGATTAATCTTTAAAACGGAATCTATTCATCCTACTTTTAAACAATTAAAATCTAAAAATATAAGAGATGAGAAGAATAAGCTGGTAAATACATTAAGAGTTTTAGCTCCAAACGTTGTAACAGATGCTGTTTACGAAGCATTGCACTTATTTTGGTTTGGGATTGACGTTGAATCAAAAGATCAATTAGTCAGAGACAAAAACCTCGAAGAAAGATTGCAGTCACGGCTGAGAAAAGACAATAATTTATCACAAATAAAGCAATCACTAATAATTATCAATAAACGAATAAAGGAGCTTGATGAAGCAAAAAATAAATTTAATGTTAATGAAAACTATGAAGTAGAATTAGCTCTTTTAAACGGCACTATTGAAGAGATCAATAAGAATTCTAGTGAATTATCTCGTTTAGAGTTACGCAAAGAACTCATTGTCGAGAGTAAAGCTAATCTTGAAAAAGACTTTGCCAATATTGACTCCTCTCAGATCGCGAACATGTATAAAAAGGCAAAAGTTTTAGCTCCGAATATTCAAAAGACATTTGAAGATACTCTGAATTTTTATAATGGAATGATTGAAAAGAAATTGGCTTTTATTACAGAGGAGCTACCAGATCTGAACTTTGAAATACAAAATAAAAAGAATAAGATTAACAATTTATTGTCCGAAGAAAAAACCCTAAAGGAAAAACTTAAAAAAAGTGGTGCAATTGAAGATCTACAGGTGACAATTGAAGAGTTAAATAGTTTTTATGAGAAAAAAGGGAACCTTGAAGAACAAAAAAGAGTATGGGAAAATTCAACAAAGAATCTGGAAAAGATTCAGGAACAATTAACCATTATAAACAATGATATTAGTTCAAAAGATGAAATTATTCAAAAAAAAATTCAAGAGTTCAATGTTTTCTTTTCGGATATCTCTAGTAGACTAGATGGAGAATACTCTTTGCTCAGTGCAGATAATCTGGATGGAGTATATAAATTTAATATTGGGAATATTGATGGTAATCCAGGAACAGGGGGGAAGAAAAGCCAGATGGCTTCCTTTGATTTAGCATATATTAAATTTGCAGATGAATATGAAATTCCATGTCTACACTTTGTTTTGCAGGATCAAATTGAAAATGTGCATTCAAATCAGATAACAAATCTTCTAACTGAAATTGTAAATGAAGTGAATTGCCAATATGTATTGCCAGTTTTGCGAGATAAATTGCCACTTGATATTGATATTAGTTGTTTCGAAGTACTATCATTATCTGAAAAAGAAAAGCTGTTCAAAATAAGCTAAAATCTTCAAAGACTATAGCTATCTACTCTTTGATAATCACCCGAGTTTGATGAGTAAAGCGCCTAACGAATCTGTCGAATAACTATTTTTTTAAATTCTTGTTTCAATTAATGTTTATACTTGAAATGCTTCTATATTATTATTTACAAAAGAATAAAAAAGATAGCTTTGTTATGCCTGTATTTTCCCTGAATTGTGGACGCATCAGAATAATACCCACTAAATATTGACTTTTTTCTTTGTTCTCAACGTGAAATAATATACCTGATCATGCAAATTTGTCCTAGTAAAACGCTTTGATTTATCAAGGGCTGTTCAATTTAAAATGATTTTCTGTTGACTTACCATGTGAATGTTTAAAATAATTTTCTGAATGTTTTGATTGATATTACTATCTTTTTTCAAAGTGTGAGGCAATATGAGAATTATAATATTTTTAGCATTTCTTGTTAGTGTTAGTGCATTATATTCGGACTTTGGTCCAATTGTTCCTATTTCCGGCGGCAATGTAAAAATGATTAAAAACGATGATGTTCAGATGTCAGATGAAATTATCATTTTTCATTTATACCGCGATCATTATACTGTTGAAGTTAATTATACATTTGTCAATGAAGGAAAATCACAGGAAGTAGTAATGGGTTTTCCTAACTCCGAAGGGAAATGGAATACTCAGTCTATAATGAATTTTAAAGCGTATGAAAATGATAAAGAATTAGTTGTTTTTAGGAAAAATGATTCTGAAAAAAATGTAGATAAAGAGAATATGGAAGAGCAAAGATATTATGAATGTTCAAAATTATTTTTTAAAGAAGGTGAGAAGAAGGCGATAAAAAATACTTACGAGCAGGTGTATGAATCTGAGTATGATTCAACATTTATGGCTGTAAATTATATTCTTAAAACCGGCAGTTATTGGAAAAAGAATATAAAATCAATCAAAGTATTCGCATATTTCGAAAATATAACACCGGAAGATTTGCAGAAGAGATTTATGTATTTTACAAATGATTCCTTGAAAAGCGGCGGTGAAGTTGTATATAATTTTGAAGTTACGCCGAATAAGTATAAATTTGAAAATAATATTCTATCGATGAATTTAACAGATGTTGAACCGGATTTTGACATAAGAATATCATTTTCGGCTCTTTTTTATCATAATGCAGAAGCTTCATCTGAATTAAAAAGCAAGAATGAACAATATGATGCTAAAAATGTTATTGATAACAATCTGTCAACTGCATGGGTCGAGGGAGTTATCGGATCAGGTATCAATGAAAATATCAAAATAGATTTTGCGCCTTACACTGCCGGAGGCAAAATCGAAGGATCGACACTTATAAATAAGATTGGTATAATTAATGGCTATTCGAAAGATAAAGATACATTTAAATCAAACAACCGTGTTAAGAAAATAAGAATAACATACAATTATCGCTTAGGTGAAGACGAGATTGAAGGTAGAAACTCGAACCCGAAGGAGAAAGTTCTCGGGAGTTTGGGAATTAGCGAATTTAATGATCAGGAATTGCGATATAAAGAAAAAATTCTCGGTGAATATTTATTAAAAGATAAAATGGAAATGCAGTATATTCAACTCGATGAGCCTTTGCTTGCTTCATATATTAAGATAACAATTCTCGATGTATATAAAGGGGAGAAGTTTAATGATACATGTATTTCTGAGGTGAAAGTAATAACTGAGAAAAAAAATAATAAATTAAAATGAGATGTGTCATTTCTGCCTTTGTTTATCTCTTCGTATTCCGGGCAGATTTTCTATAATCTCAGCCTAATGATTATGCCGAATGAATTTTTCGATGAGCCGCCTTGTGCGGCTTTCTTTGTTTCCGTTCTCTCAAGTTTTTTTTCTCGATATCCTTCGTTTTTTTTCGGATAAGAAGATTTGCTTCTCGGGGATACCTTATAGATTTTCGGAGAGACCTTTTAGATTGTCAGAGAACCAATTCGGATTATATAAGAGGCAATTCAGAATGTTTGTCATTCGATTTCGATTTTATAAAATGATAAGCCGACTTTCAGCGATTCGAAGTAAACGGAAAGAAATAAATGAGAGAATTAACCATTAAAACGTCCGACGAAGTCGGACACAACTCGGGCGACCGCAGCATCCGGCAAAGCCGGTGCGAGGAATTC
>DAOMHE010000029.1:0-16241 GCA_035430785.1 Spirochaetota bacterium
AAAGAAGTTATAACCTTGCATTAGCTAATTATGATTCTGTTAAAATAACATATGAAACTATACTTGAAGAACAGCGTTCAAAAATTGTTTTTTCACCTACTGGCGGTATTGTTATTCAGGTATGGGCAGAACTTAGAAAACCGGTTAACCGTGGTACTCCGCTTTTTCTGATTGCACCAACTCTGAAAAAAATGAAACTTATCATTGATGTTGATGAATCTGATGTTGGAAAAGTTTCAAAGGGTCAGCAGGTTGAATTTTCAGTTAGTGCTTATCCTGATGAGAAGTTTTATGGTACAATAGAACAAGTTAGAATGAATCCTAAAAATGTGAACCAAATCGTAACATATGAATCTTTGGTTATTTGCGATAATTCCAAGGATTTACTTCGCCCGGGTATGACTGCTTCTGCAGTTGTTAAGATTGATCGCAGGGATTCGGTCTTGCGTGTTCCAAATCAGGCTTTTTCGGTAAATCCGGAGAAATCCACACCTGAACCGGGAGTGCGTTATTTATGGGTTAAAAGATCTATTTCAACAGGATCAAAACCTATTAAAAGAGTTAAAGTTGTGACAGGTGTTGAGGGAGATTTTTTTACTGAAGTAATGTCGGGTTCGCTTAAAGCAGGCGATGAAGTTTTAATCGGTTTTTATCAGAAAGAAATGGATTGATCATGTCTCTAAAGAAAGTCATTGAGATTAAAAATTTATTTAAAACTTACGGTAACGATGAAGAGACTGCTGTTAGGGCTCTCATAAATGTAAATGTTGATATTTATTCTTCTGAATTTGTTTCAATAATGGGTCCTTCGGGGTCTGGTAAAACTACATTTATGAATATTCTAGGCTTTTTGGATGTTCCGACTTCAGGTCAGTATTATATTGATGGAATTGACGGCAGTCATCTTTCAAGCGATGCACAGGCAGAAATTAGAAATAAAAAGATTGGTTTTGTTTTTCAGGGTTTTAATCTTCTTCAAAGAACAACAGCTTTAGAGAATGTTATCTTACCTCTTTATTATAGAGGGAAGATGGATTCAAAAGCTATGCATAAAAAAGGCATGGATATGCTTGATATTGTTGGTCTTACTTCCCGAGCCGGTCATCATCCGAATATGCTTTCCGGTGGGCAGCAGCAGCGTGTTGCTATCGCGAGAGCGTTGGTAAATGATCCTGCTATTATTCTTGCGGATGAACCTACGGGAAATCTTGATACGAAGACAACGAATGATATATTGAATTTGTTTACACGTTTAAATGATGAGCTTGGAATCACCATTATTATTGTAACTCATGAGCCGGATGTTGCTGATTTTACAAAGCGAAAAATAGTATTCAGAGACGGCGTTGTAATAAAAGATGAAAGCGTCAAAAAGAGAAAGAAGGTTGGTTATAACAGGGATAAATTTGAATAATGATTCTTGATTCTGTTATATCTTCTTACAAGGTATTGCGCGCAAACAGAGCGCGTTCGATTCTTACCAGCTGCGGAATTATTATCGGGATTGCTTCGGTAATTATGATGATTGGACTTGCTTCAAGTGCCCAAGTTGCAGTAAAAAATAAAATATTCTCTTATGGCAAAAACGGAATGTCGATAATTCCTAGAGCCGGCGGAAAAATCCTTTTAAAAAGAGATATACCCGAGCTTAAAAAATACGGACAGTTTAAATATGTTTCACGTGTTTTGACTCAAAGTGATGTATTAATTAAGTATGGAAATAAAAGCCATATTACACGTATTTACGGTACTGATAATGATTTTCTATTTTTACAAGGTCGTAAACCTTTATTTGGAAGAATGTTTACAGATGATGAGCTTGTTAGAGGTAATAAATCTGTAATAATAGGTGATTCAGTAAGAATAAAATTTTTCGGTTTTTCAGATCCTACGGGCAAAATTATTTTTATAAGTAATCAGCCGTTTCGTGTAATAGCATCACTTTATCGAAAAGGTACATCTCTAACTGGTGAAGATTTTGATAATATCTGCGTAGTGCCTGCAAAAACTTCCGAGTTTAATCTTGGATTTTCTCCTTATGCTGCAGTCATTTATGCATCTTCCGTTGATGAAAAAACTTTTGGTGAGGCCGTAACTCTTGCCGATTCATATTTCAGGGGAATTCATTCTCTTAATGCAGAAGATCCAAGTGATTTTGATATTGAAACTAATTCCAAAAATCTTGAAATTGCGGATAATATTTCAAGAACCCTTACATATTTACTGATTGCGATAGCATCGATTTCGTTGATTGTCGGCGGAATCGGCATTATGAATATTATGCTGGTATCGGTAAATGAAAGAACGCGTGAAATAGGTATACGTATGTCAATAGGTGCAAAGAAAAGAGATATCTTAACGCAGTTCCTAACAGAATCGGTTATTCTTTGTTCTTTTGGCGGAGTGCTGGGTATTTTGTTCGGTTTAACAGGGTACTTCTTTATTGCATTCTATTTGAATTGGGCATATGTTTTTTCTCCTTTATCAATAATTATTTCATTTTCATTTGCCTTTGCCGTAGGAATTTTTTTCGGATTCTATCCCGCAAAAAAAGCATCGGATTTGAATCCGATAGAAGCGTTGAGAATGGAATAAAATTATGTTTAAAACCAAATGTTGCCGATAATATAGTGAAAGGTTGAACTGCGACTTAAAATATAAGTATAAAAATTATTCTATATTTTTAATTAATCTATAAAGACATAATCCGTACACTGCCGATATTATTTGTATAATACGGTTCCATGATAATGGAAAAAGGAGATAACAGTGGCGGATTTTAAAGAAATTGACAGGTTCAAGCGTTTTCTGAAAGTAGAAAAAGGTTTATCGTCAAACTCAATTTTCTCGTATACGTATGATTTAAAAAAGTTCAATGCATTTCTTGAGGATTCAAATAAAAACATAATGAGCGCGAGTCAGGATGACATAAAGAAATTTTTGTCATTTGAGAAGACAAAACGAAATAATTCCAGCCGCACACTTGCAAGATCTCTAGCTGCAATAAGACAATTTTACAACTATGTTTCAATAACTCTTGAAGTTCCTAATCCTACAGAAAAAATAGAAACACCGCAAATACGAAAATCATTACCGGATTTTTTAAGTACCGAAGAAATAAATAGGTTGTTTAATTCTATTTCTGATGATGATCCTTTTGAATTGCGTGATAAAACAATGTTTGAACTTCTTTACTCATGCGGTGTGAGAATTTCAGAAGCAATTGAAATAAAAATAATGGATATTGATTACGAATCTCGCTTCATAAAACTTTCCGGCAAAGGAAACAAAGAAAGAATTGTCCCAATTGGACTTCAGGCAGTTAAAATGATCAAACTTTATGTTAAGAAGTCAAGAGGTGAAATTCTAGGCAAAAGAGAAAGTGAATTTCTTTTTATAAGTAAGAAAGGATCAAAGCTCAACCGAAAAAGTGTTTGGAGACTTCTTAAAGGATATGTAGATAGAACTAATATTAAAAAGAATATAACTCCGCATACTCTCCGTCATTCATTTGCAACTCATTTGATTGAGAATGGTGCTGATCTTCGTTCAGTTCAGGAACTTCTTGGACACATGGATATATCAACTACTCAGGTTTATACTCATCTTGCTAAGAAAAAGCTTCAGGAATTTCACAGCCAATTCCATCCAAAAGGATAATCGTGAAGAAATATTTTGCCATAGCTTTTTCATGTATAATACTTTCTTGTACTCCCTCCGCTTTGCGGATAAAGCAAAGCGGAAGATATTCATCATCCGAACATAAAACAATAGATGTAAGAATAATTTCGGGAGCAGAAAAATTAAATATATTTTCATCAGCGAGACTTATTTCAAAATCATTTTCGTCTGTTTCTAGTTCAACCCGTTCAATTGATGTTAAATCTTCAGAAGTTAAGTCCGAAATCTTATTTGAATCATCAGATGGGATTATCGGAGTTAACGGGGTGAAATATCGCGGTTCACTAATCATTAGAAAAATTGGAACAAGAATTGAGGTCTGCAACAGGATATCTCTTGAAGATTATTTGAAAGGTGTAGTCTCATGCGAAATGAGCGGCAACTGGCATGTGGAAGCCCTCAAAGCTCAGGCTGTTGCAGCAAGAACGTATGCCGTATATTTTTTGAATAAAAAGTCAAATATTAATTATGATTTGGACTGTACAACTAGTTTTCAGGTTTATAAAGGCTATTCTGCGGAAAGTCAGTCCGGAAATACCGCTGTAGATAAGACTTCAGGTCTTATAATGACTTATGACGGTGAACCTGTATTATCTTTTTTTCATTCTACTTGCGGCGGATGGACTTCGGACAATGGTGACGTGTGGTCTGGGAAAAATCTTCCTTATCTAAAAAGAATTAAATGCGAACATTGTTCTGATTCTCCGAAGTATAAGTGGAAAGAAACTATTTCAGCTAACGAAATTAAATCATTACTTTTAAAAAACGGTAAACAAACCGGAAAAATTAAATCCATAAACTTAAAACGGTCTTCGGAAAGAGTTATAGCAGTAATTATCCGTCATTCGAACGGTGAAATTGTACTTACCGGAAATGAGTTTAGAAGAATTATCGGTGCCGAACGGTTAAGATCATTATATTTTACAACAAGTGTTCGCGGCAAAAATATTCTTTTTGATGGAAAAGGCTGGGGACATGGTGTAGGAATGTGTCAGTATGGCGCTAAAAGACTGGCTGAAAAGGGAAAGGATTATTCATATATTCTAAAATATTATTATTCTGGTGTTGATATTAGAAAAGGGTATTGAGTGATTGGGTGAAAATGACTTGACGTAATAAATATTGATATTAGTATAAATTACGGATTGATATTATGAATATTGAAAGCGCAGACAAAGGGACTTATGCTGTTGTTACATTTGCGGGATCTCTTTCTAATGAGTTTACCGAAGGTGCACACAAAGAAATTAAGAAGTATCTTAATTTAAAAAGCAAAGATATAATAATTGATATGCGTGATGTATCATTTCTCTGCAGTGCAGCTCTTGGTCTTTTGTTTTCCTGTATGAATGAAGCCAATGATAATAAAACAAAATTTGTTGTCAGCGGATTACGTGATGATATACGGGAATTGTTTGTTATTACAGGTGTCGACCGTCATCTAACAATTTATGAATCGATAGAAGAAGCAGAGAACAATATCCTTTAATGAAAATAATTGTATGTCTGGGAAACCCCGGTGTAAAATATAAGTGGAACAGGCATAATGCAGGATTTCTTGCCGGAGATTTTCTTGTTTCTGAGTTAAATTTGCCTCAGCCCCAAAAAAAAGGAAATCTGCTTTTTTCTAAATACCAGGATATTTCTATTATTTTTCCTCAGACATTTATGAATTTAAGCGGTGAAGCTGTTATACCTTATATGAAAGCTTCTAACTGTGATTTTAATTCTATTATTGTCATACATGATGAACTTGAAATTCCTTTCGGTGATATCAGATTAAAGGATGGCGGAGGACATAAAGGTCATAACGGAATCCGTTCAATAATGCAGCTGGGCGGAAGCGGTGATTTTAGAAGAATCCGCTTCGGTATTGGACGGCCTGATCCTTCAATGTCTGTAGCGGATTATGTTCTCTCGGATTTTACGAAAGATGAAAAAGAAAGTTTCCCGTCAGCAATGAGTAAAGTAAAATGCATTATTGAGAATTCTTTTCTATAAAAAGCTTGATAAAATAATACTTCTGTAATAATTGTGGAAAACGTTTGCGCGGAGGTTTTTTGTGAAATCAATTTTAATAACAGGTGCTGATAAAGGGCTGGGATTTTCACTCGCTGAGAAATTTTCTGATAACGGATACAATGTATTTGCCGCTCATCTGGAAGAAAACCCTGACAACTTGGTCAAATTATCAAATAAAAACAGTTCAGTAAAACTGATTCGAATGGATGTATCTTCTGATGAATCTGTTTCAGCGGCTGTATGTGAATTTTCAAAATTAAATTCTGAAGGAAGTATTGATATTCTTCTCAACAATGCAGGTGTTCATTTTGAAGAATCGTATTCTTCTCTGGAAGATGTTAATTTTGATGTTGCATTGAAAACTCATAATATTAATTCACTGGGACCTTTGAGAACCGTAAAATCTTTTCTTCCATTTATAAAAAACGGGGAGAAAAAGCTGATAATAAATATTTCTTCAGAAGCCGGAAGCTTGTCGGATTGCTGGAGAGAAAAAGAATTTGATTACTGCATGTCTAAAGCTGCTTTAAACATGCAGAGCATACTTCTTCAGAACTATTTGAAAAAAGACAGAATTAAGGTAATAGCAGTTCACCCCGGATGGATGAGAACAGACATGGGCGGATCTAAAGCTGATATCGATTCAAAAGAATCAGCAGAGGGATTATTTTACCTTGCTGAAAAAGATTTTGCCTTAAATGATCCAATATATATGGATTACAAAGGCAAGATCATGCATTGGTAGAACACCAGTCTGCCGCATTTCTGATGAGTCTTTGAATATTTTTATCATGAAATGTATTTTTATCATGACCGGGTGCTATATACGCTATACGGCCTTTTCCTGTTTCTTTTATCCATAATGCCCGAGAAGTTGTTCCGTCTTCAGATGTGCTTTCAATAAGAACTGTAAAAGTATCGAATCCGAAATAGTTGAACATGTACAGTTCTTCGTTGAGAGAAAAATTGTTTATTCCTTCAGTGATAAAATGATTTTTTAAAATATTGTAATCAATTTTCTGATAAGGCGGATGACCTGTAAATTCAGCACCGATTATTTTGCGGAATTCGTGGTTGCTTTGCAGTGATATTCCATTATGGATAACAAGAAATCCTCCGCCTGAATTAATGAAAGACAGGATATTCTGCACCGCATGTTCCGGAATTTTCTTCTCCCACAGATCAAAATAGGATATTGCCGTATCAAAATTTTCCGCATGAAGTTTACTCAAGTCTGCAATACTATCAGAAAAAGTTATTTCAAATCTGTCCGTAAGGACAGATTTGAAATAATTCTTAACAGCATCGAGCGGATGATATGTAGCATCGGCATTGCTGCCGAATACTATTATTTTTTTTGAATTTCTTTCTATCATTTTCCAAACTCTGATTCAAGAGCGCCCAGAATAAATGCTACTGGTGCATTCCAGTTTATTGCGATTTCGTTGCAGGAATAAGCCCCTCCCACATCAGTATAACATTTTGCAGGAGAATAATCAAAGTAAGTCTGACCGTCTTCTCTTCCCTGATTGGCACCGCCGGCTATGAGTCCCGGTACAGGAGGTTTTACTCCATCAGCTGAACTTGGTCTATGGTGAGGTTGAACGACGGGATTTGTACCAAATCCCGTCATAAAGCAATAGTTTACAGCATTTCTTCCGAAAATGTAATCCATCATTTCTGATGCTGCGTAGAGATATTTTTTGTCTTTAGTAATGCGGTATGCATAAATGAGAGATACACCGTAATTAGCTATATCGGAATTGGAACCCCATCTGAAATGTTTATTTATAGGAATTCTGTACGGATTTTTCTTTATTTCAGAAAGAGTATTGTCTGCGAATAATGTTACGGCTTTTTTGGCATTATTTTTTACATTTTCACTAAATGTATTTTCAGTTATTGCGATCGAATGATACGCAAGCACCATGAGGTTTTGCCATTCCGCAGGTTTTTCTATTCCGTCAGGTTTTATCTTGTTTTCAACTTGTTTTGCGTATTCGTCTTTCCCTGTGGTAATAAAAAGTTCAGTATATGCAGCCAGGAATTCATCTGAAAAATCTGTATCTTCATAAGGTCCTGAACCGTTGGTATTGTCCGGTTCTTTGATGTTCGGATTTGCTTCAGCCCATTTCACGGCTGATTCAGCACGTTTGATGCAGTCTGCTGCGTATGCCGGATTATATTCTTTATAAACTCTTCCGGCCTGAGCCATTGATGCAGCAAAATTCAGAGTGGATGTTGTAGATTTTCCGATTATCAAACGTTCTATCTTATCATCTTCCGGCATTACCATCGCCGGCCATTGGTTTGTTGCAACTTTAAAGAATACACCGCCGTCTGAATCCTGCATGGTTTTAAACCAGTCAAGTTCATACTTGATTTCATCCAAGAGATCGCTTTTGCCGTTTCCGCTTTCAGGAATATTCAGATCGTCGCCGATAGCGGACGGATAAAGTTCGTATAGTGAGAGCAGGGTCTGGCAGGATATGCCAGCATTGACAATGTATTTACCATAATCTCCCGCATCATACCATCCTCCCGGAACGGATTTTCGGCCTTCTTTTCCGACTGTTTTATCAAATTGAAGATTTAAATCGGGATGTCCTGCGTTACGCTTCCAAAGACCTGCATGTTTTTCTTTAAGCGGAATGGAACATCTCTGGTAATAAAATGCCTTTACTGAAGCTTTTAGAGTTTCTTTATTAGCTTCTTTTGAAATTTTAAAAGGAAAAGAATCATCTAATCCCTTAATTTTTATAATATATTCTCCCGGTTCCTTAAGATCTGTAAAATTTCCGTTTTTAACATTTTCATTGGAAAGCTCCCATATTCCGCGTTTTTCAAGTTTACCGCTGAAAACCATTTCGCCGCCGGCTTTATGTATTTCAAATGAAGATTTATCGGTTCCGACCGCGACAAAATATTTAGGTGATTCAGGATAGAAAGCTGTCTGTATTGCACGGATTGCTTTGTCTGAACTGAGTTTTTTACTTTTTCCGCATGAAATCAGCAGCATAAAAGCCGAGATACACAGGATCATAAAATGTATTTTTTTCATAATTGCACCATCCACTAATTACAGCCAAAATATTCAGATAGCAAATGTTTGCAAGAAAAAAATATCATTGGACTTTTTTTAAAAAATCCTTGAAACTTAATGAATTCTAATGTAACATAATACTGTAACCGTAAAATAAGCTTTTCGGAGGTTGGAATGGATCAGAAGGATGAGTTTTCTTTGCGGGAAGCGCTTTTGGTTTATGCTCAGGCTAAGATAAAAATTGCCAAAAAATTCCGAAAGGGCATCAGCAGGGAAGATTTTTCTGATTTCGAAAAAGAGCTCTCCAGAATAGATAAGATATTGAAAAGATGTGAAAAAAAACTTCAGAAAGAGATTTCTTGAAACATTCTGATTTCTTTGCGACATAATCAAAAAATTGCTTAATTAATCTCAAAAAAGACCGAAATTCAAAATGAAAGACTGTATTTTTTGAGAGGTGCCTTTATGATGAGATCACTTTGGACTGCGGCGAGCGGAATGACCAGCCAGCAGTTTCATATCGATACTATTTCCAATAACCTTGCTAACGTGAATACTTACGGCTTTAAAAAGATGAGAGCCGAATTTGAAGATTTAATTTATCAGACCGAGCTAATGGCCGGAACGCCTGCAACGGAAATAACTGAAATTCCGACAGGAATTCAGGTCGGTCACGGTGCGCGCGTTTCTGCAACGCAGAAAATGTTTCAGCAGGGTTCTCTTCAATCAACTGAAAATAAGACTGATATTGCTCTTGAGGGAGAAGGTTTCTTTAAAGTTCTTCTTTATGACGGAAGCGAAGCGTATACAAGAGACGGATCTTTTAAAGTTGATTCCAACCGTCAGATTGTAACATCCAACGGATATCTTCTTGAACCGCCTGTTGTTCTTCCTGAAGATTTTATCATGGATACTTTGAGCATAAGCAAGGACGGAAGAATTTCCGTAAACGTAATCGGGGATGAAGATCCGGTTGAAGTTGGAACGATGGAGATTTACCGTTTTGTCAATCCGGCAGGGCTTTCAAGTATCGGAAGCAATTTATACAAAACAACTGCAGCAAGCGGTGAAGAAATTCCTGGTCAGCCGGGAATGAACGGAATGGCAAAAGTTCATCAGGGTTTTCTTGAAATGAGTAATGTAAAAGTTGTAGAAGAAATGGTTAATATGATTGTCGCTCAAAGAGCCTATGAAACCAATTCAAAAGCCATTCAGACTTCGGATTCAATGCTTGCGACAGCGATAGGACTCAAACGCTGATGAAAGTTCTTTTCAGACTGTGCATGGTGTTATTTTTTCTGCCGGTTTTTCTCATGGCTGATATTAAGGTGTTTTTATATCCTAATGCAGTACATGATTCAAGTGCGGTTAAAGTTTCAGACATAGCATTTGTTGAAGGTGCAAGTGCTGAAAGCGATCATGTGCGTGAAGCAGTCATTGATCGAAAGTATTACTCTGATTCAATAATTGATTTGCGCGAACTGAAAGAAGCTTTAAAAGACATTTCATCCGAACCGGTTATTATTTACGGCAGCGGAGTCCGGTTGAGTCCAAAAGAAAAAGAGGAAAAACCTCCGCGAGAAATTATTGTTTTTAAGGGCGATAAGGTTGATGTAGTAGTTAAAAGAAAAGGGATAATTCTCGAATTCATGGGTATTGCACAGAAAGACGCTGCAAGCGGAGACAGGGTAACTGTTGAACTTGGGAAAAAAGGATATATAAAAGGTATCCTGAGTCCGGATAAGGTCGTGGAGATCGGGATATGAAAAAATATTTTATTATATCTGTTCTTCTTTTTTCTATAATTATTGAAAGTAAAACTTTATGGCGCGACAGGAATATATATTCATCAGCGGAAGCTGTCAGAGTCGGAGATACTGTAGTTGTTGCCGTATCTGACTTAAGCAGAATGAAGTTTACACTTAACATGAAGAGCAAAAGTAATTCAGACATCACATCGAATCCTGATATTACTCTTACAGGATTTCTTCCGAAGATAAAATCCGACAGAAGTTCTGATAATAATGATACTTTGACAGTTGATTCCAAAAATGCACTCAATATGAATATTGCAGCTGTGATTACCGGCGCTCAGGGCAGAAACTTCGCGATTGCCGGTTCAAAAGAATATATTATCAACGGCATATTTACAAGATTTGCAATCAGCGGAATTGTAGATCCGGCTTTATTGAACGGCAGTGTTATAAAGGCTGATAATGTCGTTAACTTCCGTTTGGATATAATGAGCTCTAAACGCGGAATAGGAATGAATCTTAATCGTCCTGCTCCGGCTGAAGGTGAGCAGGCTAAAGGTGATTTAACGGAAGCAGAGAAGCAGAGAATAATCGTTGATTATATTAATAGGATGCTTGAGGAGCTTACACGTCGATGAAAAAAATAATTCTGACAGTAATGCTGTTTGTTCCAATATTACTTTTGGCTGAATCAACAGTAAAGGTCAGAGACTTTTGTTTTATAGACGGTTTAAAGGAAAACCAGCTTATAGGTTACGGGATTGTTGCCGGTCTTCAGGGAACCGGAGATTCAAAGCTTGCACTCACTAACGCAAGCATGAAGAACTTATTGAAGAATATGGGAATAAGTGATCCCGATATATTTAAGTCGAAAAATGCGGCAGCAGTTTTGGTTACCGCTAAGCTGCCGTCAATTGTCAGAGTCGGCGACCGTATTGATGTTACAGTTGCATCAATCGGTGATGCTAAATCTCTTGATGGCGGCGTTCTTCTTCAGTCGGCTTTGAAAGGGGCTGATGATGTTATTTATGCTGTTGCGCAGGGTAATCTGACCCTAAAAGATAATTCAAAGAATAAAATGAAAAGCGTAAAAACCAGCGGATTCGTTTCGCAGGGTGCTCTTGTTGAGAAGAATGTTGAAACAGAATTTATACAAAACAATTCATTTACTCTTGTGCTGAATGAACTTGATTTCTCGGTTGCTGATGAGCTTTCAAAAATGGTTGAGGAAGAATATCCTGATGCGAAACCCCTTGTATCCCAAAGCGGAAGAATTACGTTTAATTTTCCCGCGGATATTTCACAGAGCGAATTTATTTCTAAAATTATGGAAATGGAAGTTACTCCTAAGTATAAGGCAAAAGTCGTCATCAATGAGAAAGACGGAACTATTGTTATGGGAAGCGATGTTAAGATATCAGAAAGTGTAGTTTCAAAGGATGGACTGACAGTTAAAATTGACGGTCAAACTGAAAAAACTGCCGCAGCTTTGATAAAAGAATCTTCAACTGTAAAAGATCTTGTCGATGCATTAAATTATGTGAATGCAAGCGGCGCGGATTTGGTTGCGATTATTAAAGCGCTTAAGGATGCCGGTGCGCTTCATGCGGAACTTGTAATCAAGTGAGGTAATATGGAAGTTAATTTTATTGATCAGGCCTTGTCTTCAAAAGCAAGCTCAAAGATAGACGATATTAAACGTAAAAGCGGATCTCCGGATTCATCAGAAAATTTCACTGAAATGTTAACGGAAACTATTTCTGTTAAGGAAACAAAGCAAAAGCCTGTTGACAAAAAGCTTATGGACACCTGCATTGAAATGGAATCGATTTTTGTTAAACAAATGCTTTCTTCTATGAAAAAAAATGTTGATAAGGGAGAATTTCTGCACGGGGGATATGCTGAAGAGATTTTTGAAGATATGCTCTATGATGAGTATGCTTTAAATATGTCCAAAAACTCTAATATGGGTATTGCAAAAAGCCTTTACGAAGAATTGTCCCGCATAAGGTAAAAATGAATATTGCTGTTTATCTGCGAATTGTCGAAGGCCGGAATTACTGCTTCATCGACAAGCTTTCGGAATCCGCTCTTGAAGCCGCATTACGGCTTAAAGATAAATGCGGATTTTCCCTAACTGTATTCTCTTTCGGTTCCGGAATAATTGAGAAAGAATTAAGAAGAGCATATTCCTGCGGAGCGGATAAAATATGCTTAATCGAATCATCAAAAATTAAATCACCGCTTTCCGAAGCTTGTTCTGCTCGAATGATCTGTGAGCGAAATCAATCATCTCTTTTGATTGTTCCTGCGTTTTCTGAAGAATATTCATTTTCATCTTTTGCGCCTATTGCGGCTGAAATGCTTTCTTTTGATTATGCTGAAAGAACAGATTCCTTTGATTATCATGCAGATGGTATTGATCTTTTTTATGAATGGAAAAATTCCGAACTGAAAATGAAAAGATGCGGACTTCCTCTTGTCATTTCATACATGGGCGGTATTCCTCTCCGATATCCGCTGCTTAAAGACCGTATTTCTGCTGAAACTGCCGCAATTGACAGAATTTCTGATCAGGATATAGCCGAACCTTATTCATTCATTGAAAGCCGTGCATCTGATAATAATAAAACATTCAGTATGTCGCCCGAAGAAGCTGCAACAGTTGTTATTGACCTGATGATGGAAAAGGGGATGATAAAAGTATGAACTGCGGAGTAATTTGTGAGTCTTATTCCGGTATAAACGGAGATCAATATGAGAATTATTTGTCCTTTATGCGTTCAAAAGGCGATACTGTATATTCATTTGTAATCAATGATTCTGAGCTATTTAATAAATGTTCAAAACGTTCTGATTATGCCGTTTATCTCAAAGGAATTGACTTCGAAAATATTAAAGAAACAGTACTGCATTTTTCAAATCTGTTTGATAAGTATTCACTTGATAATATTTCGAGTCTTTCTTCAATTTATACTGATATTATTATTCCTCTTATTTCGCTTAAGAAAGAAATTTCATATATCCCTAATATATCAAATACAGCTTTTTCTGAAAAGCATCAGTTTATTAGACGGTTAGGTGATGGTTCTTCTGAGAGGGTTGAAAGTATCACTTCAAAGTGCTGTTTTACTTTTGGAACTGAACGGATTGATAAATTTGATTCTGAGACTGAACCGAAAGCTCTTTATGAAGAAATCTATGACGAAAATTATATAGAAGAGACGGTAGATGCGCCCAAGCCGCGTAAAAATCTGAAAACCCGTATTTCGTCACCGGTTATAAAATCTTATTTATCTGCTGGAAGGGCTCTTCGTGATCATTCACGGTTTGAAAAAACAATTGTACCTGCGGCAAGAAAACTTTCCTGCTTAAGCGCTGTTTCTATTGATGCTATGAGAGAAGGAATAGCTGGACGCGAAAAATCAATCGGAATTTCTTCAAACTGTATTTCACCTGAACTTTATATTTCAGTTGGAGATTCTGGTTCAATTGAACATCTGAATGCGCTTAGATCGGCGAAATATATAGTTTCCGTAAACCAGGAATCACGAAACAGATATTCGTATTTCGCTGATCTCGATATAAAATGCGATATTTCAAAATTTTTGCACCGACTTGATGAAAAAATTTCAAAAATTCTGAAATTATAGATTATAATTCCGTATAAGGTGTTGTATGAAAAAAATATATCAAATATCAGCATTGTTTATTATTGCGGTAATTTTTTCTACCGGATGCGATAAGAATCCTGCTGAGTATCTAAAACTAAAATCAGTTAAAATAGCCGAAGGCAGTGAATCCGGCGGTGAAAAGTCGCTTGAGGATCTGCGTGATGAAGCAAAGGAGTATGAGGATGAGATTAACACTCAGGTTCAGGCTTCTGCAAAATTAGGACCGGTTTACGAAAAACTCGGAATAAAATATGCTGAAACAAAATCCTGGGATTTGTCAATTGATTCACTTGAAAAAGCTTTGAAATACGGAAATGACTCGGCAAAGGTTCATTTTTATCTAGGTGCCGCCTATTCGAACAGAGGAATGAATCTTGGAGAAAAAACTGATTTTGAAAAAGCAGTTTTTCATTATAAAAAATCGCTCGAGAAAAATTCTTCAAATAGTGAAGCTCTTTACGGACTTGCCTTTACAGAATTTTACGGATTAGGAGATAAGGAAAACGGCCTGAAAAAGATGAAAATTGTTGCAGATTCGGATGAAAGAAATATTAATGCGCGTTTTGCCCTTGGCAGAATGTATTATGAATCAGGAAATGCAGCAAGTGCATTGTCCGTTTATGAAGATATTTATTCATATGCTCAGAATATGCCGTCATCATCAAAAAAAGATGATTATATCAAAAATGCAAAAGCAAATATCGATCAAATAACCGCATCTTACGGAAACAGTTCAAAATGATTCAGCATCTGCTGGCTCTTTCTGTTTCCGCACGTGTCGGGGAAAAAAGAGTCGCATCCCTTTTGAGCGACTATACTCCTTCTGAAATAATCGGTATTATGGGCGGAAATTGTCTTCGTACTGTATCACATGCTGAACCATTTTATGGAACTGATCCTATGAAAGCCGCTGAAAAAATTTTGGATCTTTCCGCGAAAATCGGATTTGAGCTCATTTCAATTACAGATAAGTCATATCCGCCTCTGTTGCGTGAAATAGATTCACCCCCGATAATTCTTTATTGTTCGCGGAAGCCTGATTTTAAGGACTGTTTTTCAATAGTCGGAACCAGAATGAGCGACAGAATATCCGAAAAAATAGCATTCACGATTGCCAGATTATTATCTGAAAGCGGTTATACTATAATAAGCGGTTTAGCTGCCGGAATTGACAGATTTGCTCATCTCGGAGCCTTAAAAGGCGGATCAACGGTAGGAGTTATGGCCGGCGGGATCGATCAGCATTATCCTCCTTCAAACCGTGATATTTATACAATGATTAGGACTTCTCAATCATCAGCTTTTATTACGGAAATACCGCCGTTTATAAAGGGTCAGAAATGGTCATTTGTTAGGCGGAACCGCATTATAAGCGGCCTGTCCCGGTGGACTCTTGTGGTTCAGGCTGGTGAAAAAAGCGGAGCAATGATTACAGCAAGATGCGCTCTTGAACAGAATCGTGAAGTTTTGGTCTGTCCTGGAAATACCTTTGATCAGAGTTATTACGGATGTGCAAGGCTGATCCGTCAGGGAGCCGCACTTATTTCATCAATTGATGATGTTTTTGAGGAAATGGGAATAAAAAATTCCGAGATTAGTAAAAGTGAAGAATTAACTCTTTTATCAAGCCGGAAAATAAAGACAAAAGACAATAATGATATTATTAACGCGATTAAAAATAATAATCTTAATGATATTGATTCTATATCCAGATTTTTAAATATAAAAATCAGCGATATCGCTGAAGCTGTTACTCTTCTTGAGATAGAAGGTGAGCTGCATAGAGAGGGGAATAAAATTTTTCTAAATAAAAAATTATTTATCTGAGTAAATAATTACATCTTGCTTGACAAAGTAATACTCGTGATATTTGAATGCAGTCGCGTTTTTATTATTCGCGGTTTTCCGCTTAAGGCAGGAAGTAAAAAATGGAAATTTCCTTTGACTCTTTTCTTCACAATGATGATGACCCTCCCAGCAAAGGAGATTCTGCAGATGTCCCGCTTCCCGCGGTTTCTTTAATAGAAGGAAATAATGTCCGGACATTATTTCCTTCTATTAAAGAAA
>DAOMHE010000030.1:0-1645 GCA_035430785.1 Spirochaetota bacterium
CCCCTGATTTCATTCCTCCGTTTTCGCTGTTTATTAAAAATAAACTCCGCGCTGTAAAATCATTTGATTCCGTCATTTCGACAATAAAAACACAGATGAACCGCAGGGGATGTAACTTAAGTCCGGCACATGAGTCTATACTTAAAAATCTCTACGAAAAAACATTGGAGAATAATCTTCGGACATTTGAAGAATGGAACAAAAAACTGAACTAAACTTAATAATACCAATAGCAATCTCTGCCGCGATTCACGCTCTTTTAATTATTCTTTTTCTATATAATGGAATAGACAGTGAACAGCGTTTTTTTGAAAAGATGCTTGCTGGTCAGAAATCCGGTGAAATGCGTGATGTTATAGTAAATATAAATCAGGATAATATCCTGAAACAGAATTATACTTTTCTCTCCGATAAGGATTCATCAGCAAAGGGTCATGTTACAAAAACAAAAGGCGATACATGGCTCAATAATTCAACTGAATTTAAAGTCAGAGGAAAAGCCAATGCCGGACAGAGTCTTTCCGAACAGTCAGAAGAAATTCTTTCCGGAAATGACATATCAATAGGAATAATTCACAAAACTGCAGCACTTAAAGAAAAAAATGCAAATCAGACAGCCGCTGAATTCGGAAACAGCGAATGGACAAGAATACCTGACGCAAAGGGAATAAACAAATATAATTCTCTTTTCTTCAGCAATACGGGTCAATTTTCCTACAGTACAAAAAAATTCAAAAACTTCGAATTTTTCAACAGAATGAAAAACAAAATAGCATCCAACTGGTACCCGCCTACTTTTGCAAATGCGGTATTAGGAAGAAATTCTGCAACTGGAAGAATCCGTCTCGGCCTTATTCCTTCCCAGGAAGTTAAACTTTATTTTACATTAAACCGTAACGGTGATGTTCTTGATGTCAAGATCGTCGAATCTATGGGCAATTACTCTCTCGATGAATCCTGTGCCGATTCGATAAGACTGTCCAGAAATTTCGGAAATGTTCCGGCAGATATTGAAGGGGAAATTATTGTAATCCCCTTCATTTTCGGTTATTATGTAAGATGATTATCTGTTCGAAAGAATTGTCTCAAGTGTTTCCTTTCCGATAATGCTGTCTCTTGAATCCTTTAGAGCAGAGAACTTGCCTGATAAATATTTTCCAAGATCTGTATTTACTGCATTCTGCGGCACATTAAGATTAGCGTCAAAAAGAACATCAATTATAGACGATATCGTAACATTTTTTGAAGATGTTGCCGGAATAAAAGACCCCTTATCGGAGAGCATTATCAATTTTGCCTTCAAGAAAATATCAGTCAGATCATTTACTTCATCAAGACTATTACCTGTATTCTTTGCCAGATATTTCAACGAAGAATCACCCTCTCCTCTCTCAAATCTTCCGAATATCAGAACAAGAAGTTTTATGCCGTTAAATATTTTTACATGCGAATCTCTTTTACGGAGCAGTCTGACGTTCTGATAAGATTCAGGATTCATCAAAGTGTAAGAGACCTGTGCGCCGAACAAAAGAATAAGAGTCGATGAATATATTATAAGCAGAAACAGCGGAATAGCTGCCAAAGCCCCATAAATTGCAAATGTGCTGTTTGCAAAAGCTTTGACATACACAATAAAAAGATATAT
>DAOMHE010000030.1:1745-16233 GCA_035430785.1 Spirochaetota bacterium
ACATAAGTGTTCCCTGATTTCCTGCGATATATGATCCTGTAGAAGATAGTAATATCTTATTCAAATTAGCCGGTTTTTTTGATTTAGTTTTAATAACCTGTTCAGTTATCCACGTCTTTCCTCCGTCATCAGTAGACAAAACATATCCGCTATCACATACTGCAGCTCCGCGTTCACCGTAAAATGAAATTGAATTTACATTGTAATGAAAATCTGCACTTGATACTGTGATAAAAGTTTTCCATCCATCTTCAGTTCTGAAAATATAACCCGAATCTGCGGCAATGAATCCTTTTTGCGAATCAATCATGACTATTTCATTCAAATTAATTTTACCGAGACTTATTATATGCCACGATAATCCCGAATCATTTGTTTCAAGAATAATACCGTCACGCCCGATAATCCATCCGGAAGAACCCTCAAACTCAATATCATTATAATATTTCGAATTGAAATCATTACTCAGAACCGGTTCTTCCGACTCTTCCAATAATCCTGAAACCGGATTAACTTTATATAATCTCTGATTCTCGAAATCAATTGATTCAACAGATAAATCAAAAAAAGAAGTTCCTCCCATGTTTGTAGCTATCTTTGATTTATCGCCCACAATCCATATATCCGTTAAATTTTTTGCGTATATCGCTTTGTAGCTGGGATAAGTAAAAGCGGAAGAAATCTGCGTTGCAAGAGTAGTTCCGGATATAAGCAATATAGGTCCCAAAGTTAGTACAGCCCAATAATAAATAACCTGCGTAATCAATGAACGTTTTTTATGAACATTCCATATAGCATTTAACGCTTTATCAAGAGTTCGAAGAACGGCTGTAGCGGAAAAAATCATAAAGACAGCACCGACTCCCCCGATGCTCGCAGCATTATCCACGATCTGGCTGATTGCATTCAGAAGCGGATCAATATTCAGTTTCTGAAGATTATGGTCAGATAGAAAAACATTAATATCTTTGAACAGTTCATCCTTTTTGCCGCTTCCGATGTATGCAACAAAAGTTAAAGCTACCGTCAATGTAGGTATAAGAGAAACAAGGGTTGTATAGGCTATTGCCGAAGCATGGGTAAAACAATCATCAGTAAAAAATTTATTAGCAGAAGAAACAAATATCCTAACCGCATTTATCAGCTTTTTTTTAATTTTCCCATTGAAAGAATCTATATCCATCATATTCTGTTCGCCGATAAAAAGCGCAATAAAAGACTGTATTCGTTCTTTTACAGATTTTTTTTCTGTTTCCTGTTTTGACTTCATAAATTCTCCATAGTAATAAAAATATATTTGCTACATAATTGTTTCAGAATAAAACCTTATTGGTGATACTGTTATATATTAAATGAATTTATCATTGATTCAACTTTTTTTCTTATTTCTGACGCGTCAAAAGAATATATTACCGGCAGAGAATTGATAATAAAATCCTCTAGTTGAGTAAAATCATAATTCTTGAAAGATGTCATAGCTTTGATTTTCGGATTTTTTGTTTCATGGATTTTTTCAAAATCATAACTGAGTTTCTCTTCCAGCTTTTCACCTTTTCTAAGGCCGGTATATTTTATTTCAATTTCTTTATCAGTTAATAAAGAAATCATTTTTTTTGCAATATCATCAATACAATACTGTTCTCCCATTTCGAGCATGTATATTTCTCCGCCCGAAGAATAAGCCGAAGCGTTTATAACCAAAAGCGCCGCTTCCGGAATTGACATGAAGTAGCGTTTCATGTTTTTATCAGTCACTGTAACGGGACCGCCGTTTTGTATCTGATCTTTAAACAAACGGATAACCGAACCGCGGCTTCCAAGAACATTTCCGAAACGCACAGCAGAAACTTTCAGATTATATTTTGTATTATAATACAGTGTAAGCATTTCGCATATCCGCTTGGTCGAGCCCATAAAACTCGAAGGATACACAGCCTTATCAGTTGATACAAGAATCAGCTTTGCGTTAATACAAAGGCAGGCTTCCAGAACATTTCGTGTACCGCCTATATTATTTGAGCATGCCTCTGCCTCGTTAATTTCCATTATCGGAACGTGCTTATGAGCTGCTGCGTGAAAAACAATATCCGGTTTATATAGATCAAAAAGACTTTTTAGATAATCATAATTCCTTACATCACAAATGCGGTAGATTATTTCTGCAGATGAATTGGATTCTGTATTTTTCAAAATATTTTCAAGCTCATAGATTGAATTTTCACCTCTTCCGATGCAGACAATTTTTTTAACAGAAAATCTAAGCAGATTCTTGCAGATCTCAGAACCGATTGATCCGCCTGCTCCTGTAACAAGAACTGTTTTACCGCTTATTTCCGAGCTCATGGATTCAATATCGAGCTGAACCTCTTTTCTTCCGGTGATGTCGGCAAAACTCACCTCGCTCAAATCCGACATTAATCCCGAATCAAAATATTTCGCCGATGAAGGAAGAACGGATATTTTAATCGCTGATTTTTTTAATATACCAGAAATAATGCGTTCAATTTTCTCAGCCGAAGCCGAAGGAATAGTTATAATCACTTCATCAATTGAATTATCTTCAATAATTTTTTCTGCATCATCAGTAGATGCCAATACGGGTTTTCCGGAAACCAGAGTTCCAATTTTTTTAATATCATCATCGAGAAAACCGATAATACAATCAATCCTGGAATGCTTAGAGAATTCCGAAAGAATCAGAGTCCCTGCTTCACCGGCTCCTATAAGCAGAATACGTTTAGTCTCTTTCATTTCGATTTCTCCGACAATATGCTGATTAGATTTTCCGCAACATATTCCAATTCTTCATCTGTCATAGATGGATAGAGCGGAAGAGTAATTTCTCTTTCAAAGATGTATTCCGAATTCGGATAACTATCAAAATTATTTTTTCTGCCGATAAACTCATAGAACTCTTTATAATAACTGAAACGGTAAAGAGGAATAAAATGCATTGACACAGAAATGCCGCGTTTTTTCAGCTCATCAATAACATAATCCCGATTTACAGAAAGAGACTCGAACTTCAATTTAACCGGATAAATATAATACGAGGACTCTCTTCCTTCCTTTGAAGGATATAATTCCAACGAATCTGATGATGAAAACAAATCATTATATTTACGGCAGATATCTTTACGGAGACATGTCATATAATCGGATTTTTTCAACTGCTCTATTCCGATAGAGCTTGAAATATCTGTCGGATTATATTTGTAACCAAGCTCTGTGACATCATACATCCACGATCCGTCATGTGAATAGCGCTTCCATGCATCTCTGTCAATTCCGTGAAGACGCATCTTTTTTGCTTTATCAGCCATTGCATCATCAGAAAGTGTAAGCATTCCCCCTTCGCCGGTTGTAATTGTTTTGTTAGCATAGAAACTGAAAACCGAAGGCGATTCAAATGAACCTATAGGTTTATCTTTATAGTAAGATGGAAAAGCATGTGCGGAATCTTCAATGAGAAACAGATTGTGCTTTCGGCATATTTTAAAAAGCGGATCGAGGTCTGCAGGAAGTCCCGAATAATGAACGGGTATTATACCCTTTGTTTTATCAGTAATAAGCTTTTCAACGGACTCAATTGAAATATTATGCGTATCACGTTCAACATCGGCAAAAACAGGAACAGCACCGAAATATCTTACGGTTTCTGCTGTAGCAACAAAGGTTACTGCCGGAATAATAATTTCATCTCCCGGTTTTATATCATACAATGATAATGCAATATGAAGTGCGGACGTCGCTGAATTAAAAGAAATGGCATGACGGGCTGAAACTTTTTCGGCAAACATCGCTTCAAATTCGAATGTTTTGCTTCCCATTGTAAGCCAGCCGCTTTTCAATACATCCGAAACTGCCTCAATTTCATTATCATCAATAAATGGTTTGTGAAACGGAATCTTCATTTGTTTATTCATGCGTATTATCTGAAACCTGTATAAGAATATGACAATCAAAAATTATTTCGCTGATTCAAACATCACTGACTTATCTTAATTCATCAAAACAATTTAAACTAATATGACAATATATTGACAAATAAATCACTTATATTATCAATTATTTCGTATTAACAGCAGAGGCATTATGAAAGGAAATACTGATTTTTCATTAAAATGCTATTTTAAGAAATTGTGGCTCCGCATGGCAATTTTCACTTTTGCGGGAATGGGCTGGGATGTACTTATGACGACGTCGCAGCAGATAATAGCCGGCACTCTTACACCTGACGCACTTAATACAGCTTCTACATGGATGTATATTCCTTATTCACTTATGCCTTTCTTCTTCTACCCTGCTGATATAATTATGAATAAGCTCAGAATGAAATACTGGATGAGAATTCTTCCAATGGTCGCGGTATTTTACATAGCCGAACTTACTTTCGGAAGTATAATGCTCTATTTGGGAATTGAACCATGGAATTACAACTGGTATATCCAGCCTGAATGGAATTACAAGGGCATAATCTCTTTTTATCCTGTAATTGTTATTCTTTGGGGCATTTTTGTAGTTCTTGCTGATTTTCTTGACGGATATCTCAGATCAGATAAGTAATATTATCTGCCGCGGACAAGTAATGCTGCAAGATCTACGGCTTCAACCATGCTTTGGAAGCCCGCCATATCTTTTCCTGCTATATCATAAGCTGTTCCATGATCAACAGAAGTTCTGACAAGTGAAAGACCTAAAGTAACATTTACACCTTTGTCGAATGCCAGTATCTTAAATGGTATAAGCCCCTGATCATGATAATGAGCAATTGCAACGTCATATTGTTCCCATTTGCTCTTCATAAAAAGTGTATCAGCAGAATAAGGACCTGAAACATCTATTTCAGTTTTAAGTTTTTCAACAACCCGCGCTGAAACTTCAGTGTCAAATGTTCCGATTGCTCCGTTGTCACCGCAATGAGGATCAAGACCCGCAAGTGCGATCTTCGGCTTTCTGCCGCGTATTTTTCTTAAAGCATCATTTGCCGTTCTGATTGTACTTTCGATTTTTTCAGCCGTAACCAGTTTAGGGATATCTGCTATTTTATAATGAGTGGTAACAAGTACCACGGCGAGTTTTTCCGAATACATCATCATAACAGGATCAGCTTCATTAATCTTTTCTGCGAAATACTCAGTATGTCCCATGAACTTCAAACCCGATTTCTCGATAAGACCCTTGTGAACTGGAGCTGTTACAACTGCATCAACAAGTCCCTGCTTCCAGAGTTCTATTGAAGCATCAATATAGGAAATAGATTCTTTAGCCGTATCAAGATTTCCCTTTCCTAATTCAGGAACAGGAAAATCTGACTCAATATCATAAAATGAAACCAGGGCTTCTGCAGGGTTTTCTGCATTGAAAAGGGGGATGTTCAAACTGGACATAAAAGACGGATAATGACTGTCGAGAACAGATTTGCGTCCGATCAAAACAGCAGAAATACCGCTCTCGATATGAGGAAGCGCTTTTAGAGTTACTTCCCCGCCTACACCGGCGGGACAACCGAGAGTGATACCTATTCTAACGTTTTGGTGATGCTTTTCTGTTTTCAAGAAACTCTTCCGGAATTATTCTGTTTTTATTATATTCTGCATCAATAAGATCTTTTGAAGAAACTTTAAGGTCATTGGAAATTGTGCAGCGGCCTTCAAGAATAACACCGTTTTGTATAATGAGCTCCGGAGTTTTGATGTCTCCGAGTATTTTTGCAGTCGGCATAAGCATCACGCGTCCGCTTGCCGAGATATTTCCGACAACAAGACCTTCAACAATCACACTGACAGCTTCGATATTAGTTTTCATTTTGCCATTCGGCCCGATATAGAGCTGTTCTGCCTGAAGGGATTTTCCTTCAAATCTGCCGTCGATTCTCAACGAACCGTTTATATTAAATCTTCCGGTAAAATAAGAATTTTCACCGATCAAGTTGTTTACAACGTCGCTTCCGGTTTTAGCCAATGCCATAATAACCTCTTTGAAAATAGGATAACTGCAGAAATAACCCTAAAGCAAATCGTGTCAATTACAAATTATCAACTCAGTAAATCATACAAAAATTACCGCAAAACACATATTTTTGTTAATTATTTCTCAATTAATCCGATAAAATACTATACGACATAATACAATGAAAAAGTTTATTATTTTATTAACCGCATGTTTCTTAAATATTCATGCTGAGGAAGTCCTGAAGCTTGAAAGTCTTGACAGACATTCTCCGCAGATTAAAAGCATTCGTCAGGATGCGATGAAAACCATCAAAACAATTAAAAGTCTCCGTTCGCCCGATGAATTGCCTGAATTAAAATTTTACGAATATACGATAAAACAGAAAGATGATTTTTTCGGCATTATTGCATCTACCGGAACGGATCTTGATACAGTGGTTTCCGTCAATAAACTTAGCGGCCCCAAAGAAAATTCAGGAAAAACAATTTATATTCCTAATATGCGCGGAGTCATTCATCACGTCAAAAACGGAGAAAGCATTGATTCGATTTCATCATTTCACAGCGTACCGAAGCAATACATCCTCAAAGTAAATAAAATCACAACTTTATCAAAATCTGATCTTTTTATTCCGATGGGAAGAATATCTTCGTCAGACCGGCAGAAATTTCTAAACGCCGGCTTCACTACCCCCATAGCCTCAAAACAAACTCGGCTGACTTCAAGCTTCGGAACAAGAAAAGATCCATTTACCGGAGAACACGAGTTTCATGAAGGAATAGATTTAGCATGTCCTCTTGGAACTCCCGTTAGAACAGCAAGAGATGGAATAATCGTTGTCGCAGGAAACGAAGGCGGATACGGAAACCTCGTGGTAGTCAGACACTCAAACGGATACGAAACATATTACGGTCATCTTTCTAAATTTCTTGTAAAAGAAGGACAGAGAGTCAAGAAAGGCGATGTTGTAGCACTGTCAGGAAATACCGGCAGAACAACCGGACCGCATCTGCATTACGAAATCAGAAAAAACGGAAAAGCGCTGAATCCAAAATACTTCGCCAAGTAATTATTCTACAACCGAAAGAATTTCATCAAGAGTCTTTGCTTCGTCAGGATATTCGCAAGTTAAAAAATTAATCATTACAGGCACTTCATATTTTCTGAATTTTTCAGTAACTTCATTTTTTATTATATTTGCAGCTACAGCGACACTCTTTTTCTGTTTACCCGGAAAAACAGCAATAATTGAATTTCGAGAATACCTTACTGCAAAATCCGTTTCTGACAGGCGTTTTGCAATTGCTTCAGATAGAGAAAATAGTATGTCGTCTGCCTGCTTTTCTCCGTAAACTGTAACAAGGCGTTTCATGTTCTTGATGCAAAAACCTGAAAAAGTCAGCGGAATATTCATTTCGTCAGCATGCTTAATTTCATCTGAAAGCTTTTTCAGATATGAAGAAAGCAGATCATAATATTTTGACGTAAATATCTCAATGCTTCTGCTGTTTTGAAAAAAAGAAAAAACTACTTTTGAAAGTCTGTTTATCTGAACAAGATTTGAAGGCAGATGGTCAATATCGGCTCTCAGAATTAGAGCAAAACCGGTTAGTCTTCCGCGTATAACATACGGCATCGAAACGAAAATGTTCATTCTCGCCAGCATTTCTTCATCAAAAATACGATGAAGTACTTCATTATTTATTGGATTTTCAATCACCGCATATCCGTTTATAGAAAACAAATATGCGGTAAATGCATTATCAAGTGAAATTGAAAATGATTTCTTCTGAAAATTCAGAGAATCCTTTTCCTCGCTGTATTTCAGCTTAAAAACATCATCCTTATCATCTCTTTCAAAAAATGCGAAGGATGAAACTCCGTTGTTCGCCATTTCACCTCTGATATAATTTTCAATATCAGAATCGGCAGCACTCTTTCGAATTCTTTCCTCGTAAGTATCTATATCGACAAGTTTTCTTGAATTATCAAGCAGTGTCAAGTTCTGACTCTTAAGTCTGTCGCTTTCAAGACAGCTTCCTGCAGCAAGCGACATGAATTCTGAAAGTTCACGAATAAATCTTTTTTCGGCATCAGAAAAATTCTCGCCATTAATTTTAGAACATACGGAAATAAGAAGTACGGGTTTATTTTTATCCGTAATTGAAATTAATATTTTTGAACCAATTGATTTAAATTTCAAATATTCTTCAGATGATGAATTTGCATATTCGGTTATATCAAACAAAATTCCTTTTTCAAAGATATCGTTAAAAATGGAATCCGAAGAATTAAAGGTAATTCTTTTACTTTTAATTTTTACACCCTTGGAATCAGAAAGAATCCATTTGTCTGAATCTTCAGATTCGGGCGATATAACAGAAACACCTTCGACTGAAAGATAACTCATTATTGAAAATATCGCTGTTTCTTTTAAGTGAATAATCGATGACGATTTCATTATCTCTTTTGCTATTTCAATCAAAAGAAGATTATCATTATGCGATAATTTATCAATATCAGAAACATTGACTGTTTCTGATGTTTTTGTTTGATCTTCAGATAAATCTGTCTGATCATCATCAATACCAAGAACAGATAAATCATCTTTTGCTGTAATTTCAGAAACATTGTTTGAAATATCTATATTATCTTCGGAGAAAAAAGGCTCTGGAATTTCATCTATAATCATATTTGATATATCGTTTTCAGTAAAATCTGTTTCTATGTCAGGAAATTTCGAATCTCCCCCGAACTCATCTTCAATTTCAAGAGATTCAGAAGAAATATTTTTATTCGGCAAAGAGACGGAATCGTCGTCATAAATTATTTCAGGTTCAATTTCCGGATATTTTTCAGCAGAAAATTTTCCGCGTAAAATTCTTTCGGCTTTTTCACGCAATCCCATAATTACACTCCAAGATCGTTAAGAACCTTGATGTAAAGATCAAAGTATTCACTGCCGGCGAATTTTTTTACCGTATCTTCAGGGAGTTTTTCAAATAGACCGTCGAGATATGCCAGAAGTTTTTTCATATCTGCACTTTTCTTTTCTCCCATACCTGACAAAATACCATTTAACGAATTCTCATCATCCAAAAATACAATTCTATCTGTAATATCCGCAATTTCTTCATCAGAATCTTTTTTATCAGATAGATTCATAGCGGCGAGTTCTGTTTTTATATCATCTATGTTTTCTTCAACAATAAGAGATTTATTTGAAGAAATATCATTTTCTATTTCTTCAAATTCAGCATTTGACAGCTGATTAAAATCTGAAAATATTTCCGAACGGAGTTTTTTCTTTCCTTCATTCAGACGGTTTTCTGATGATAATTCATCAAGAGGAGTCAGGTCCATCTGTTCAAGTTCTTCAATCAGATCATCTTCTGATAACAGAAAAATATCCTCTCTTGCAATCTTTTCAGCTTCTGCAAGATCAATCGGTTCGATTAACAGCTGAGACGGCATTTCTTTGATCTGATCTGATATCTTATCAGTAAATTTTCTGACTTCAGTTACCGGTGGAACTTCTGTTTTATTATCGTTCGATGACCCGAGTTTCATATCCTCAATTATTTCGGATTCAGAAATATTTTTCTTTCTGTTTCCTGTATAATAACCGCTGGAAGGAAGCCCGAACAAAAGATCAAGGTCGATGAAATATTCACTGCCTGTTTCAATTTTATGATACTTGTCATCATCTTGAACGGCAGCCTTTTGTGTGGTATTTTTGGCCGTGTCTTCAGGATAAAAGCGCTTGATATATTCTTCTTCGGACATATCGGATATATCGATAACATTATATCCGATATCATCAATGCCAGAAGAAGCTGATTTTGCTTCCTTTGCAGCAGAAGACTGAATTGCCACGTCTGCTTTTTTCTGATTATCAGATGTTACATTTCTATTATTTATCAGATCAATGAGATTAGACGGATTTGCATCTTTTATTCCGCCTACAACTTTTACAATAAAATCCCTGCTGATATTTATTATTTCATTACGGATAAAATCAGTATCAACATCCAATATTTCTGGTATATCAATTACTTCATCTTCATATCTTTCTGAATTTTGAAATGATTTATCTTCTATTTCAGAAACATATTTGTCTATGTCGCGGTATGATTTTTTTTGAACATTATTAGGAAGAGGCGCCAAAGGCGAGACCTGACCTACTCTGCTTGTTGATGAAGCGAATTCACTGATTTCATTAAAGTATTCTTCAATATCTGTTTTTTTGCCGCTCATAAATATTCGCTTAATAAAAATATGTCTGTCAGACAGACCCTCTCACATTCATTTTCGGCAAATATAAATCAAATATTAAATTTGTCAGTTTGCTTAAAAAACAAACTGACATCAATAATATACAATAAATTACTGCGGGCGGAACCCGCAGAATCTATCATCTGCTTGTAAGAACTATTCCGCCGATCATGGCAAAAAGGGCAAAAGACTCGATGATTCCGGGAGAAATGAACGATTTTCCGGCCATAGAAGCCTTTTTTGAAACACCAAGAATCGCAGAACTGCAGGCTTTCCCCTGATAAATTGCACTGGTCATAAGAGCCAGACCGCATAAAAGACCTATACCGAACATGGACAATCCG
The DNA here is from genome assembly GCA_035430785.1 of Spirochaetota bacterium. Classification (GTDB taxonomy): domain Bacteria; phylum Spirochaetota; class UBA4802; order UBA4802; family JAFGJZ01; genus JAKJGA01. The sequence goes on from DAOMHE010000030.1 coordinate 12,320, forward strand.
GATATTTTAGACGGATCTACCTGACTAAAAAGAATCATCAGTACAAATCCGTAAATTGTCTGAGAAGCCGGCATCGCCGAAAGACCAATCAAAAGACCGTGTCCTTCGTCAGTTTTTGACATAACCCCGTGACAAGTCATACCTGCGATTCCGCATCCGATAGAACTCCCCACAGCCCCTAGACCGAGAGGTAATATTGCTCCGAAAAGACTCAAATCCATTTTTTCACCTCGTTTTTTATTGCTCAAGCAGAGATTTCAGCGGTTTATAAGGCTTTCCGCCTCCGTCAAAACTCCACCTGTAATATTCCAGATAATTAAGCCTCAATCCGTGAATTACGGCACTCATTATCGAAAGACCTAAATTTAAAAGATGCCCTAGTATTGAAATTATGACAGCAAGCGCTATAAAAATTCCGCCTAGGTCCGACATTGATGATGCAATATTGTTAAAAGTCTGGGCAATAAGCGCACCGGAAAGACCAAGCGCGAATATTCTAAGATAACTAAGTACATCCGAAAAAAACTGAACCCCGTTATATAATCCAAGTAATCCGCCGGCAAAAATTTTAAGAGGGTTAATAGAGCCTGCACTTGTCAGAAAGACCACGCCTCCGCAGCAGTATAGAATATATTTCTGAATATCCTGACCGGATTCAATGCCTGCGAATGAATTTCCGTAAAAGAAAAAGAAAGTCCATATTGCAACAATCCATGCAATATTAGCAAAAGGAACAATAAATGACCTCTCGCTAAAAATGAGCCTCAATGTTTTTAAAAACAGTGAAAGCGAAATATGAACCATTCCTATGAGAACCGACACTCTCATCATATTATCAAGTGTTTCTTTGTCTACGCTTCCTGAATTAAAAAGCTTAAACTGAAGAAGCTTGCCGAATACCGGATTAGACTCGGTAACGCTGAAAAAGCTGCCGGTCATTACACCATATCCGATTGTCGCTATACTTAGAATAAATGCCATGGCAAGCATGCGTTTTGCTTTGACGCCTGGCTTTTTTACTTTAATAGCAGCATAAAGCGTCACAAGAAAAAGAACGATTCCGTATCCACCGTCACCCATAATCATTGCAAAGAAAATAATGAATGAAAGAAAAACAAATGATGAAGGATCCCAGTCTTTATATGACGGAGTATCATAAAATTCGACCAGCTCCTGACCAACTCCCGAAAAATTTTTGTTTTTTATAAAAGTCGGCGGAACTTCATCCTGCTCAGGTTCGACGGAGCTTATAGAAACGGGATCTGAAGAGACTGCTTTCTCTAAAACAGACAGCTCTTTCTCAGGAACCCATCCCTGATAAACGAAAACGTCGCCTAAAGCTTCTACTGAAGAATAGTACGCTTTTTCAAAATTATATCTGTCAAGGGCTGCTATATAAGCCTTGTAAATATCATGTTTAACTGATGAAAATGATTTTATTTTTGCAATAAGATCCGCAGAATGCTTTTTAAGATATTCTATTTCTGATTCAATTTGAATTAAATCTTTATCAATTCTTTCTTCAAGACAGTTATCGAGATGAAGCTTCGACTTTGAAAAAGTTACAAAATAGTGCCTCATGGCTTCATGTTTTATTTCAAAAACCTCAGCCGCACCGGAGAAATCAACTGTATCTGCAAATTTTGCCGGAACTTCCCAGAACTGTACAAAAATGCCGCTTCTTTTTTCAATATCCTTTATATCATCAATTGAAAACTTTCCCCATACAGAAAGATCTTCTTTTTCATTAATAAGAACCTGAATTTTCTCAGTCGATGAAACTAAATCCTCATCAAGAGTCTTGAGAATGGAAATGCCTTCTTCGATTGTTGAAAAAGAAACTCCTAAAGGAGCAACTTCCTTTTTTTCTTCTTCAAAACGGCATACGAGCTTATAAAGAGAAAGAATCGACTCAGCTCCGGTTATATCGCTTTTGTCTGTCTGTTTTTTCAGTACTGAACCTTTATACGGTTCTATATGCAGGACGCCCGTTCTCTGTATCTTTTTAATTATTTCTTCTTTGGACTTTTCAGCACCAATAAGAAGAATTTTTTTCATCCGGTTGATCATTTATACCGCCTCCGGAAGATCTTTCTTCTCAAGCTTGTCTTTTGCAATTTTTGCATTGCATATTGCCGCGATTTCCTGATCTCCGAGAAATATTTTAATCTTTCTGATATTCTCTTTGCATTCAGGAATCATGCGTTTTTCAAAAAGATTAACCTTAATATTAGTCTGACGGAGCTCTTCTTCTAGAAGAGCCAGCTTTTCTTTGATAATCTTATATTTTTCACGTAATGTAATCAGAGCCTTGAATTCAACAACAGCACGATCCAGCCATACCGGCGTAAATAAATATGAATAATCCAGAATTGAAAAAGAAATGCTTTCAAACAAAGGAACTTCAACACCTGCGATATTTTCCGATGTTGTTACAACTTCTTTAACCTTTACAAGAGATGAAACCGCAAAAGGTAAAGGCTGAGAAAGCAAAGCGCTCCACGAGCTCATGCTGTCGCAGACTTTCTGCATCTCTTTCATAATATCTTCAGCGCCAGTGCGGACACCGTCAACTTCAACCTGAAGCTGCTGTTTTTTTAACTGCAGGGTCGGCAGATATTTAGTGAGCTGACCAAGAAGATTTTTCTGTTTTTTCTGTTCAGTCTTGTTAAGCTTTATTTCAGCCATACACTACTTCCACTTGCCGTACTTTTCTATCCACTCAGCTTTGAGACCTACTTCGTTTTTCGCAAAACATTCAGAAAGGATCTTCCATCCCAAATCAAGCTGTTCTTCAATATCAAGATTTACCGAAAGATCCATTAGATCTCTCTCAAACATAACCGCATACTTAATGAGCTTTTTATCCCATTCGCTGAGACGAAATCCCATCGACTCACGGTCCTTTGCTTTTTTCGCATCCGCATAAAGTCTGATCATCGCGTTGGCAAGGTCACCGTGATCCTTACGGGTAACTTTCCCCATTACCTGCTGTTTCAAACGTGAAAGCGAACCGAACGGATCAATCGCCCCGTTATGAAGATAAAACTGGCCTTCGGTGATATATCCCGTGTTATCAGGAACAGGATGCGTAACGTCATCTCCCGGCATCGTAGTAACCGCGATTACGGTAATAGAACCCGATCCGTCAATATCAACTGCCTTTTCATATCTCGACGCGAGATCCGAATACAATGATCCCGGATAACCTCGGTTTGAAGGAACCATTTCCATCGAAATCGAAATTTCTTTCTGGGCATCCGCGAAGGATGTCATATCAGTAAGAAGAACCAGAACATTTTTGTCTTTTACCGCAAACTGTTCTGCTACGGCAAGAGCCATGTCAGGAACAAGAATGCACTCAACTACCGGATCCGATGCTGTATGAATAAACATAGTAGTTTTTTCCATCGCGCCGGTCTTTGTAAAATATCTGTAGAAGAATTCATAGTCATCAAATTTAAGCCCCATGCCTCCGAGAACGATAACGTCGGCGTCAGTCTGACTCGCGATACGCGCAAGCAGTTCATTATATGGTTCGCCCGGAATTGAAAAAATAGGAATCTTCTGGCTTCTAACCAGTGTATTGAACATATCAATCATCGGGATATTAGTTTTAATCATTCGTTTCGGAACAATACGCTTTGATGGATTAAATGAAGGTCCTCCGATTTCAACTTTTTCTTCAGCTACCTGAGCACCGCCGTCAACAGGTTCACCGGCACCGTTAAATACACGTCCGAGAAGTGAATCGCCGAAAGCAACCTGCATAGGTTTTGAAAGAAAACGTGTCTGATCTCCGGTTGATACGCCTCGTGTACCGCGGTATATCTGAAGATTAACTTTATCGCCGCTGAAACTGATTACTTCCGCGAGAGTGCTTCTTCCGTCTCTGAGCTTAATTTCTGCAAGCT
>DAOMHE010000031.1:0-16022 GCA_035430785.1 Spirochaetota bacterium
TGAAACTATTGAAAGAGAAGCAAAAAATATGCCGGTATTTCTTCCAAGCATAGCACCCGAATGTCTCCTTTCAAGAAGCGTACCGAGATAAATCGAAGTATCAGGGGGGAAATTTCCTTTTGTTTTAACTAAGTTATCCATATACGCAAGAACCTTTTTAACAGTCATCGAATTACTGTCAAAATTCTGATATAGTGCAAACATTTGACCGCTTTTTAGAATATTATATGCTTCTGTATAATTCTGATTCATTTCATTCTGGGCAGCGGTATCAACAGCATCCGTTTTACCGGCTGTTGCTTTTTCTCCGAGTGCTATAAAATTTGCAGCCTTTGGCTCAACTTTTGTTACCGAATAAAAAGAAACCGAAAATAAAAAGACCGAAACAGCAAGACAAACCATTGAAAAAAACAAATAGACCTTACCGTCATAGAAATTCTTCATAAATACATCCTGTAAATCTTATTTCAAATACGCTAAAAGCGCCAGACAAACTAATATCAAGCAGTACAGTAATTCGTCAAGAAAGATAATTCTTATGGGGTAAAACACAGCAAACCGGGAAGCATAAAAGCTTTCCCGGAATGAGTTATTTAATTAGACGCATGACAAGATCAGCATTAAGAACAGAAAGACGGTTGCTGGCTGAAACATGTCCGCCGGAAAGAAAAACAGTTTCGGTACTTTTTATTACCTTGTCTATCTGATCTCCGCCTGCCATATTAGAGGCAAAAATATTTTCTGTTTCAATCTGCAGTTTAGTAAGCTTTGCAACTTCAGAGGAAATATTCTGTTCCGTCATATCAATCAGAGAACGTACATTCGATTCATTAAGTTCTCTGCCTTTAAAAAGATCAACAAGAACAGCTTCATCTGCATATTTAGCTTCTTTAACAATGGATTCAGATTTTGATCCGCCCATTGAAAGTTCTTCCAATAGAAGATTAAGACTTTCGCGTATAGTTTGATTTTTAGATAATGAACTCTGAATATTTTTAAGATCAGAATCTATCGAATCAAGGCGGGTATTTACTTTCTTTCCGATTTCAACACTGTCAATTGATTTTGAATTTTCATCTCTAGAAGCTGATTTTTCTGAATTCCGCTTGTTATTTATTTTTGCTGCAGAACCAATGATGTTATCCACATTTATATTCATAACACCCTCCTTAGCGTCACATTCATCCGTGAAAGATTATGTCTTATTAGAACAAAACCCTTACTGTTATGTAATTATAATCGGTGTATTTTGTCAATTAATTAAGAAAATTTGTGCTCTAAAAATAAAAAAAGGCGGTATATAACCGCCTTTTTTAACAAATAAATTAAATTATTCAGCAGATTCAGTAGTTTCAGTTGTTTCCTGCCATCCTTCTTCAGAAGAATCTGCTGCCTTTCCTGCCAAACCGAGTTTATCGGACGCAGCAGATGAAAGGAAGCTGGCCTTTGATGCTAGTTCTTTTAAAATGGTTTCACCTTCTTCTTTTGACTTTGCATCAGAAGAAGCATAAAGAGCTGAACCTTTTTCAAATGCTACGGCATCCGTTACATGATCTGTTGAATCAGAAAATCCGTCCTTAAGCCATCCTTCGCGTGTTTTTCCGTTTTCAAGAATAACATAGGCTTTAATCCAGCCGCCTTTTTCTTCAGTCATTGCCGCAATTGAACCCATTGCAGCTTTTCCCATGAGTCCGCTTCCTTCATTGTTGCGGTTATAAACTTTTACATCTTTCTGAAATATAGCGTATACTTTTTTTACAAGCCATGCGCTCTTTGTATAACCGACGCTATCATCTGAAAGTTTAATTTTTGCTATTTTAGCGGGTTTCCCGTTATTATCTATACCGTCAAATTCTTCCAAAAGACCCACAGCTTCACCTTTCTCAAGAGTCGCAAGCCAGTTGTCTTTTTTATTAAGTTCCTTCTCTTTATAAGCATTCGCTCTATACTGAAGATATCTTGTTTCAAGAACCTCATCAGAAACACCCTTTTTTTTACATGCGGCAAATGAAACCGCCAAAACAATTAAAGCTAATACAGAAATCTTTTTCACCTGTTCCTCCAAAATTTTTTCAATACTAAAATACATAATTTTTATTGTGTCAATATATTTTTAGTTTTTCACTTATAACAGAACGCACCGAACTCATCATTGAAAGATACATCTTCTGATACTTCAGATAGTTTTTGACGGTATCGTTTGACTCAAATTTTTTATTCAGCAGATCATACTCTGCTTTTTTTCTAAAAGCATCATCATTCTTTTCGAGAGATTCTTCAATCACCTTACCCATTTCAACAAGCTCGCCAAGGAGGCGCTGTGCATCCAGATCATTTTTTACTTTTGCAGAATATTCGGCATATTGCCTGAAAACAGTACTGTCTTCTATCATGCCGAATAGTTCAACAGCACTTTCTACAAGTTTTTGTTTTTCATTATCACTTGACATAAACACCGTCCGGCAAATAAGAATATTCCGCATACTAATTATTCAACATACCGGGTCAACTTAATATTAAAAATCTATGAATAAAATCGAAACCATTCTTTCTTCCTTCATCAATAACGAAAAAACGCAGAAATTCAATTCGTATGAACTTTCGCACATGCGGAAAATTTCATCTCTTCTTGGAAATCCTGAAAATTCTTTTAAATCTTTTCATATCACCGGAACAAACGGCAAAGGTTCAACCTCTGAGCATATTCACTCTCTGCTGACTTCATCAGGATTAAAACCCGGGCTGTATACTTCACCTCATCTGTTGAAAATAAACGAAAGAATCAGAACAGATTCGGATATTTCCGATAATGATCTTCTTTCAGTCATTGAAGAAATCATACAACATCCTGAATCAGCAGAAGCAACTTATTTCGACATATTGACCCTTTCAGCTTTTCTTTATTTCAAAAGAAAAAATATATCACATGCAGTAATCGAATGCGGTCTCGGAGGAAGGCTCGATTCGACAAATATCATACTCCCGCAAGCAAGCATTATCACGACTATATCGAAAGACCACACTCATATTCTCGGTGATACTATCGAAAATATTACCTTTGAAAAATGCGGAATTATTAAGCAAAATGTTCCTGTAATAACAGGACTTTTTCCGAAAAGTGCAGCTGAAATAATAAGGCAAACAGCTTCACAAAATAATTCTAAGCTATATCGATACGGATTCGAATTTATTGCTGAAAATATTCGAGAAGACGGCAATGTTTTATTTGATTTCAAGTCTGACAGATTGAATGTAAAAAACATCAGAATCAGCAATCATAATCCCGTTCAATGCATAAACATGTCCATTGCCATACAATCATGTATCGCAGCTGGAATAAATCTGAATGAAGAAATAATAATGAAATCGGCAGAAAACTTTAAAATCAGGGGCAGATTTGAAAAATTATGTCATAATCCCGAAATAATTTTTGATGCGGCTCATAATGAAGAATCCATTTATATTCTTAAAAAAGCATTACTTACGAAGAATAAAAGGATTAAAATATTTCTTTCAATTATGAAAGATAAGGATTACAATTCTATACTTGAAATTCTGAAGAGTTTCGCTTATGAAACAGTTCTTGTTAATCTTGATGACGAACGGGCACTGATGACCGATGGAGCCGTCAGTGCAGCCGACAAAGAAAAAATCGCATCAATGATTGATCCCGAAGCCTTAAATATTTTCACTGGAACTTTCAGAATTTATTCTCTTGCCTGCGGAATATCTTCTGCATTACGGAGGTAAGTATGTACGTAAGAAATGCCGAATTTGCCGGATCTTTTTATCCAGGCACAAAAGACGACCTTCTGAAATCCATCGAAAGCTCTTTTTCCCGTGTTAAAAAAATTGAAACCGGAAAAAGAGTAATGGGAATCATTTCTCCCCATGCCGGATATGTCTATTCAGGTATTACTGCTGCTCACGGTTATTCCGTAATTGATCCCGAAACTGAAACGGCAATCATACTTGCACCGTCACATAAGGCTAATTTCAATTGCGGAAACTACATAGCACCAGCGGTTTATGAAACGCCTCTCGGAAACGTAAAAACCGAAGATTCATTCGTTGATTATTTAAAAGGAAGCTCTGTTTTTTCAGAAATCCGGCGCATCGATGAACTCGAACATTCCCATGAAGTCCAGATTCCTTTTCTTCAATATGTTTTAAAAGATTTCACGGTTTTCCCCGTTATTTTAGGTACAAACAACATAAAGACTCTCAGAGAGATCGCGGAGAAACTTTACGAAGCTGTATCAAAATCTTCAAAAAAAATATCCGTCATCATGTCGGCCGATCTGTCGCATTTTCATATATATGACAAAGCAGAGAAAATTGATTCTCTTTTTATAAAATGCGCAGAAAGCTTTGATGAGTGTGAACTTGACGACATGCTGTCATCCGAAAAAATCGAATCTTGCGGTCATGCCTCTATCGTATGCGGTTTTATTCTATTGAAACTTCTGGGGGCTGAAAAACTCATATCACTGAATTACATGAATTCAGGCGACCGCACGGGAGACAAGTCCCGAGTGGTCGGCTATTATTCTGCTGCTGTAGTATAGCAGTTTATTGTAGAACAAACTGCTGATACGTATTATCTTAAATTCATAAGTTCACGGTAAGCCTTGATAGCTTCATCACGGATAGATTTAGCGAACGTAAGCGCAACTTCAGCCTTCTGAGCCGCGATCATCACAGTATGTACATCAACTGATTCAGGCTCGTAAATCATCTTTCTTGTAAGTTCTTCTGAATCAACCTGAAGATCATTGACCTTTTTGATCGAACCGTTAAACATATCCTTGAATGACTCAGCAACTTCTTCTCCCTCATTAGGAGAAACTTTTTCAGAATAATGGTTTGCATCAGTTGTTTTAAGTGATACGTTATGTCCCTTAGCTATATCAAAAAAAAGTGCGTCTCTTGTTATCATATCAAACTCCTTTATTCATGTGTTTTTCAGAATATAATGCTGCAGCACTGTTCATTTTGTCAATCTTTGAAGAAGAAAAAACCTTAGCAAGCTCCCTTCTTCCCGAGCAGTCATGTGAAATATTAAAATCGGAAATTATTCTTTTCTCATTCATTCAGTTCACACTCTTCCTATTTCAAGGGCTTTATTGAACATAGCTTTCGCGTTGTTCACCATATTTACATTGGCTTCATAAGCTCTCGTAGCTTCGATCATGTCAGTCATTTCAGTAACAATCTGAACATTCGGCATTTCAACATAACCTTTCTTAGGTCCTATTTGAATCGCATCGGGATGATTCGGATCATACACAAGACGGAAAGGTGCTTTATCTTCTTCTATTTTCAGAACACGGACACCTTCTCCCGGACCCGACTCAATTCTTCCCGGAACCAAAGGAGATTTATAATTCGGTCTGATATTCACAGGTTCAAAAATAATTCTTTTTCTCTGGTAAGGTCCGCCCTCAGGAGTACGGGTTGTTGTAGCATTAGCAATATTTGAAGCTATCACGCTTCTTCTCAAAGTCTGAGCGGATAATCCTGTTGCTGATATATTAAAACTGTCAAACATTCCCATAAATTACACCTTATCCGTTAGTACGCATTACCATTTTCAGAACCTTGAAATTCTGATTAAGACTTGTTATAAACGCGTTATAGCGCATGAGATTCTTTGCCGCATCTACCATTTCTTTTTCAATATCAACATTGTTTCCGTCATTTCTAAGACTCGTACTGTAATCAAGATTTATGCGCGATCCTACACCTTTTACGTCTCTCATCTGAATGAACGGAATATGCTTTTCATCAGTTACAGCGCCGGGATAATCATTTTCTGAAAGCTCACGGTTCTGATCGATCGCGCGCTTGAGCTCTGATTCAAAATTTACCTCGCTTCTTTTGAAATGCGGGGTATCAACATTGGCGACATTGTTTGAAATCACTTTTCTCCGCACACTTTCAGCGTCAAGGGCTCGTTCAAGAAGAAAATTCGTAGTATTTGTTCCGCCTGCTTCAAACATAAACCACCTCTACTGCTTATTTTATCGGCGAAACAAAAATTAGCATTAGTTTTTTTTGCGACATAATCGCATTTTTTTACAATGTAATTCAAGTTTAGCCCTTTTTTTCCGATAATTAGGAGGCATAAACTTTTCGCGCAAAACGGGGGATTTCTCATGGCGGCAGTCAATAATCCGTACAATCAGTACAAACAGACTCAAATTTCAACAGCAAGTCAGGGTCATCTGATTGTAATGCTTTATGACGGAATGATCAAATTTCTTAATATCGCCATTGAAAACATGAATCCAAAATCCTATGACGTGGTTAACACAAACATACTTAAAACCCAGGATATTATTTCAGAACTCATGGTTTCCCTCAACACCGAAGAAGGCGGACAAATTGCACAGAATCTATTGAGCCTGTATGTTTATTTTAAAAAACGTCTGCTTGAAGCAAATATTCAGAAAAAAGCTGAAATTCTTCAGGAAGTTTTAAAAATGATTACGGAACTAAGATCAGCATGGGCTGAGATCGCATCAAAAGAAACCAAAAACGACTCATATTCTCATCAGAAGAGTTCTTTTACAGTTGAGGGCTGATTTAAAACACAGAGTCAGTCTCTACATTTCACGTTTGAGACTGAAACTTTCCATCACAGAAAAAATCGAATCAAATGCAAGACAGATACTTCTTTCCATCAAAAGCGGAGACTTCCAAAAAGCCGATGATCTCCTTGAAGAAAACAGGCATCTGATATCAGAATCGTGCACGGAAGACTATGAAAGCAGAATGATTCTCGAAAAAATATGCTCAATACTTTGTGTAAAAGATCATTATTTTCAGAATAATCTCTCATTGGTCGGTCCATCGGGTTTGGAGATTGAAAAACTAAACCGTGAAATACTGATAAAAAGCGAATCAAGCCGCAAGATAATGAATGAAATCATAGGGTTTTACGAAAATGAACAAAATACTATTAAAAAAAATTACGAAGAAATCGCATCGCTCATTAAAATGAATTCTCTTCTTAAATTTCCGCCGGAGTAAATTTCTTCATCATTTCGCTTTTTCTCTTTTTCATAAGTTGATAATCAATAATAATCCTTTTTTTTGAAAAATCCCTAACTAAGCACTGATAGTTTTCAGATGCGAAATATTTTTTTACGGTTTTTGATACAGGATAAACCTGTGCAGAAGGTTTATATTCTATTTTTTTGCCGGTTTCAGCATCTAAAACAGCTCCGCACGAATACGCCCATGCAGTATTAAACAATCCGTCTCTTTTTAAATCCCGCCTTACAGAACGGATAAGCCCTTCGTTTTCCGGATTAATGAATTTAAACCGTGACGAATACATCAGAGCAAGATGCAGATGATCAGGAACATTCATGTATCCGTCTTCAGTGATAAGAGAAGCGGAAATGCGCATCAGGCGAATAAGCGGATGAAGAATTCCGAGTCCGGAATTTCTCTGTCCCGGAAGGAGCTTTCTTGAAACTCCCTGAGACTTCGGATTTGATGCCGAAAGCCATTCTATATTCAAAAAATTGCATCTTTCCCTAAACGGATCCGGAAGTAAAATTGCGGAAGAAGAAATCCTGAGATCTATCAGAATATCAGCTCCGCTGTAAAGCTCAAGCCGATCTAACAGATTTTCATCCCGGTATATTCTGAAATTGAAATCAGAAAAGCCTGACTGTGCAAGAGTCTGAAGAACACCGCTCTTCTCAAAAAGTCTTTCAACATCATTACGCGAAAAATTTGATGTAAAATAATCGGATTTTTTCGAATCCGAAAACAGATCCGCATCAATTGAAATTTTTGCGGCAATATCACCGAAAATCTTTCTGAGAAATCCCAAATTGCCTCACTTTTTGCTGACTGCTTTCAAATACGCATAGATAAAACGCGATATATCTCCGTCCATAACATGATCCACGCTTCCGGTTTCTTCACCTGTACGGTGATCCTTAACCATCGTATACGGTTGAAAAACGTATGAACGTATCTGACTTCCCCAGCTTATATCCTTTTTTTCGCCCGAAATAGCTTCAAGTTCTTTCTCTTTAAGTTTACGCTCTCTCTCATAAAGTTTTGCCTGAAGCATTTTCATCGCAGTAGCCTTATTCTTATGCTGACTTCTTTCGTTCTGGCATGCCGCAACGATATTGGTCGGAATATGCGTTATCCTTACTGCTGAATCAGTCGTGTTTACATGCTGACCGCCCGCTCCTGAGGAACGGTATGTATCAATACGCAGATCACTTTCATTGATTTCGATTTCTGTATTATCATCAATTTCCGGAACAACTTCAACGGAAGCAAAAGAAGTATGTCTGCGCTTATTCGCATCAAACGGAGAAATGCGCACAAGACGGTGAACTCCCATCTCCGATTTTAAGAAACCGTACGCATATTCGCCTTTAACTAAAATAGTCGCTCCCTTTATACCGGCTTCCTCGCCCGCCATATATTCCATCACATCAGAAGAGAAACCCTGCTGTTCCGCCCACCTCAAATACATTCGCAAAAGCATGTTTGCCCAGTCCTGAGACTCGGTTCCGCCGGCTCCGGCATGAACGCTTATAAATGCATTTTTCGTATCGTCCTTATCAGAAAGAAGCTCACGGGTTTCAAGCTCCTCATAAGTTTTCAGTGAAAGCGGATAATTTGAACTGATATCCGAAAGAAGATTTTCATCTCCTTCTTCAGCAGCCATATCTATCAAATCCTGAACATCGTTAAGTTCATTTAGAAGTTTTTCCCACGGCTCGATTTTCTTCTTAAGCTGGCTGATTACCTGATTCGATTCTGCAGCCTTTTCCTGATCATTCCAGAATTCGGGCCTGAAAGTAGCGGCTTCAAGCTCTGCAAGACGCTTCTTGTCATCTTCAACTTTAAGTGAGATGAAAAGCTCAAGAGCATTTTTTCTTAATGTTTCATAACTGCGTTTAAGTTCTTTAACATCTATATCCAAGGCATACCTCATTGATTTTTCGTGATTATAGTCCAAATTGCGGACTTAATGCTCAAAAAAGCGCTGCCTCATGGCAAGCGAAAAATCCTTTTCAAGATCTTCCGAAACCGAATAATCCTTATTGTAAACATCGCGCCACATGTCATCCGATTCCATGCACATGTACGTATAAACATCACCTATCGTATCTTTTATCATTTTATTGAACATGGTATAAACATCCCGACGAAGCTGATGCGGATACCTGAACTTTCCGTCACGTGAAGATACAAGTTCTCCGAGTGTGAGCATTTCTTCCGGATGATTTTTTCTAATGATGTCCTTGAACGACGGAGAATATCTGAAACAACCCATAGATATCCACGCAATCTTTGAAGAATCAATTTCATTTGAAATCATCGAAAGAATTTCCGCATATTTGCCGGACCAGTCAGACGAATAAATTATAGGATCAAAATGAAACGCCGTAAGAAAACCCGAATCAATTGCGCGTTTTGCGGCAAGAATCCGCTCTTTTATACTGACGGCCCCCAGCTCGTATCTTTCGGCATTTTCAACGCTGTTCAAAGAAAAACCCACAACACTCTTTCCTTTGTTTTTTATACCCAACAAATGATCAATATTATCAGTTTTAGTTTTCAGTTCTATCATTACATCGTCGCATTCTGCCGCTCTCTCAACAAGAAGCCGTCCTATCATTGAAATATCATCAAGCATCAATGAGTCGGTATATTCACCAGTGCCTATTCTATAGACAGTATTTTTATCGCGTTGGTTGAGAAAATTTTCGAATTCAACAAGTATATCTTCAATATTGCTGAAAACCAGAATACCGAATGAATTCAGATATGACTGCAGATAACAATAAGCACAGTTATAAAAACAGCCGAATCCGGTATTCACCAGACGGTAATTACAGCAGATCATTCTCGGAGTCTTCGGGCATACCTGGAAAAAACGGCCCTTAAATTCTTTTAACACCACAACTTCCTTTGAATCATAATGCTTTTTTAGGGTGGTTAATATCGAAGAAAGTTCATCTTCTGTTGAATAGGGAATCTTTTCGCATGAATTTAAGGCAAGAAAGCGTTTTACCACCGGACGGTCGGAATCTTTTCTATCATAAACGATGCATAAAACTCTATTTCTACGAAGCATGTATTCAAATAAAATATCCATAACCTGAATATAAAAAAAGCAGTTTTACTGGCAACCAATAAAACCTGGGGAATAGAAACAAAAGTATTATTAACTAAAACTATAATTCAAATCGCTATTGACTGTTTCGTTTCAGCCGAATAAATAGTTCACTATAAATAAAAAAGATGCCTGGAGCATCTTTTTTATTCTTGAATTGACTATTATTTTAAGCCAATGCCGCGGCTTTATTTTCACCGAATGAATTGTACCACAGCATTTCTTCAGGTGTAAAATTATCCATTATGCCCATATTAAGATAGTAATCCTTCAAAATCTTGAGATGAAGAATTTCACTTTCCTCTTCAGTATATTTTTCAGCTCCCGAAGTTATTATCTCTGAACCATACGACTCAACCCATTCAAAAAATTCAGCTTTCTGATCAGAAAAAATACGGTAGGACGACATGATGTCGAATTTTACCGTATCGCACACACTGACAAACTCGTCATCCGAATATTTAACAGCATCAGCTCCAAGCTCTGTCTGAAAAAAATCACCCCATGTTACAACATCAGGATATACCCCGTATTTCTCAAATAATGCTTCCGGTGTTCCTTCTGTCAGATATTTTCTAGAAACATTTCTGTCAATAAATGACTTCAACTCTATAAGCTCATTGACCTTTCTCATTGACAGTTTACCCTGATTCACGAAAGGCAGTATTGCACTGTTCAAAATTCTTTCCATTTCAGTCTCCACGCGGATAAATTACGCCCCTTAAGGCTTATAACCGCTCTTTTATTAAAAATCGGAACATTTGCCGATTTTGATTAATTTTTTTCACATTATTTACGCTTCAAATATTAAATTGCTTGAAAAATCTTTTGGATGAGTCCGATAATCAATCGTACGTATTTCGGCGTTTTGCCTATATTGGTGATAGATGAGTGCTGGTCAGTTTAAAGTAGAAAATTACATGGCTAATTCCTTCGTTACTGTCGAAGGAAAGAAAAATTCTGAAAATTTCTTCATCATTTTAAGGGGTCAGGTTAAAATAAGCACTGACAACCCTTCTCTTACGGATGAAGCTTCATCTTTTCTCGGTCCCGGGGATTTTTTCGGGGTAATTTCATGTATGAGCGGTCATGCAAGAACCGAAACAGCTATTGCTGTTTCTCCTCTTTCTGCAATTTCCGTAAGACGTGAACAGTTCGGCGAGCTGATTCAGAAAAACCCTGCAGTAGCCATGAAAATTATCCGTTTTTTCAGCAGAAAGCTCAGAGAATATGATCTTTCTATCACCCAACTGACGCTGAAAAACTCCGCCGACGAAACTCCTGAACATCTTTATAAAATCGGTGAGTATTATTTAAGTAAAAGAATTTTCAACCATGCTGTATATGCTTTTCAGCGCTATCTTGTTTATTGTCCGGGCGGACCGAATTCAGAAAACGCAATCAACCGCCTGAAACAGCTTAAATCACCGCTCAAGGCGCCTAATCAGGACGAAAACAATAAGCTTACACGCACGTACAAAGATAATCAGATGATTTTCTGTGAGAATGAATACGGTCACGAATTATATATTATCCAGGCCGGTCAGGTAAAAATTACTAAAATAGTTCATGAAGAAATTCTTCTGGCAGTTCTAAAACCAGGCGACATTTTCGGTGAAATGGCAATACTTGAAAACAGGCCGAGAAGCGCATCCGCAATCAGTTTCGGTGAAGTCACTTTAATGGCTGTAAACAAGTCAAACTTTGAAACAATGGTGCAGGCTCAGCCTCAGCTTGCGACTAAACTGATCACCCTTCTTTCCGAAAGAATATGGACGGCATACCGTCAGCTTGAAAACCTGACAATAAACGATGTAATCGGACGTGCTTACGACACTCTTCTGCTTCAAATTGAAAAACAGAAAATTCTCATAAGACCAAAACAGTCGCACAACTTTCAGTTCGGGGTTGATGAACTTATGAAAATGATAGGTATCCCGAAAGAAAAATCAAATGCAATGCTTGCACAGCTTTTTGACGGAAAATTAATTACCATTGACGAAGGGAAAATAATATGTACAGATATTTCCGAGCTTGAAAAAGTTTCCCAGTTCTACAGAAAAAAATCCCTCATGGAAAAGAAACGTGAAGCATCGAAAAATAATTAAGTTCTTTCTGATTCTATCAGCCGCATCAATTCTATCTATCGGAATTCTCACTCTCCTGTTTTTTCTTTTTTTCCCCAAAGATAAAATCAGCTCAATGATAGTATCAAAAGCAAGAAGTACTCTCAATCGTCATATAGAAGTCGGAAAAATAGATTATTCGGCAGGCGGCATCAAGATTCATTCAGTCCAAATTCATGAAACCGATTCTAGAGAATCGAAAGTTATGATCTCGATAAAGTCAGTATCAGTTCGTTTTTCACTATTGTCTCTTCTCAAAGAAGATTTTCAACTTAAGAAAATATATTTCAATGAAGCTGATATAAATATCAGGTATGATAATGGAAAATATAACCTTAAAAGCCTTATCGACGACATGAAACAAAACAGTTCCGGTGAAAGTGCATCAAAACCGGATATAAAATTTTCAAACTGCAGGGTAAATCTGCTAAGCACCGAAAATGAATATATACCTGCATGCGGAACTTACCTTTTCGGCGGAGATATATCGTTCGACAGTGAAATTGTTGAAGCTGACAATTTTTCAGTTAAATTGCCCGAAACGCGCGGCAATATTGAAACCGAATTCATTGTAACAAAGGAAAACGATAAATCAGTAATTTCCGGGAATTTAAATATTCAGAAACTTCGGCTCGATTGGCTTTATAAAATAAAAGATATAACCGGACTTCCTTTTGTTGAAGCCAACGGTAAACTTTCAGCATTTGTTCTGAAAGACGGAATAATTGAAGGAAAAGCTGAAGCCAAATCCCAGATGTCAAAAGGCGGATTTCTTGAAGCGGACGGCAAACTTAAGATTATTTTTTCTGAAAAAAATATCACAATCGAGGACGCGGAAGCATCGCTTAATCATTCAAAAGCAAAAGTAACCTATCTGAACATCATTACTACAGGTCCGCAAATCAATTTTACAGCTCCTTCTGCTGATTTAACTCTGCCTGACATCTTTCCTTATCTAGACTTCATTCCTTCAGGAATCGACGGACATTACAAGGGAGCAGTATCATACCGGGCTCACAAACTTAACCTTGAAGGCGATTTATCAAACGGGTCATTCCTTAAAACTAAAAACTTAATAACCGGAGTTAATGCCAAGATTTCAGTAAAGAATAATATCTTTTCGCATGAAAATATCTCTTTTTCTTTCAGAAACAAACCTGCTTCAATTTCAATAGCATCGCTTGATGAATCTCTTGAAAATTTTGCAGCAAATATCAGCATTCCGGATGCCGAAGCTGACGATTTTTCAATTCTTGGTGAAGCTTTAAGTCAATCTAAATCTTCCCCTTCTAAAACAACCGTAAAAGGAACTCTGAGTCTCGGGCAAATTAAATTCAAAAAAGGCGTGGCAGAAAGAGTAACCTTGAAATTTTCAAAATCAGGAAACGCTCTCTCTGTTCCGTCAGTTTCGTTCAGTCTGTTTGACGCTCTGTTTGCCGGAGAGTTTTATATTTCGGATTTATCCGGAAAAGGAAACGGAAATTTCAAGATGAGATTCAGCAATCTCAAAATTCAAAAACTATCAGAACTTGACGACAACTTCTCCGACCGGGCTTTCGGAATCGCAGAGGGCAAGGCCGAAGGAAATTTTTCACTATCTGCGACAAAAATTTCTGATGAACTTAATTACCATTCGGAATTCAATATAACAAACGGAAAGATTACCAATACTGGACTTCAGAACAATCTCGGATTTCTCCTTGATCCGCTTAAACATAAACTCAGGGATATAGAATTCAACAGAATATACGGAAGCTTTGACGCATACGGACCGAAATATTCTATAAGACAAATCGCCTTTACATCACGCGATATTAAACTTTCAGTCGCCGGCGATGTAAACAAGGATAAATCAGGAAACATAAATATCAAACTTGAATTCAATAATGATTTTATAGCAGATATCCCGAATATTGCCTACATAAATCTCAGCAAATACAAATCAGGCAAATGGTATCTTATACCAATAAGAGCCAAAGGTTCAGACATAACAAAAAAAGATAATTATAATATTGTTGATTAAAAAGCTTTCATTCATTTTTGTGGATTAATCCGCAGGAATATATGAAAAAAAAGAAGAAACAACTAATTGACTCAATTGCAGAGCCTTATAGAAACACAGCCAACCCGCAATGCGAATTTTTCGGTTCATGCGGAGGATGCCTGTTTCAGGATATCTCGTACGCAAATCAGCTTCTCTTAAAAAAAGATTACCTTAACCGAATTTTCAAAGATGTGCTTGAAATAGAGAAAGTTCAGCCTTCTATCGAATACGGTTATAGAAACCGTATGGATTACGTCGCTGCATTCGGCAAAAGAGGATTACGCAAAAGAGGGTTTTTCAAGGAAGTAATAGATATAACTAAATGCCCTCTTCTGCAGAATGAAAGCTCAAAAGTATGGCAGGATGCACGCCAAATAACCGAGAATCTAAATGATTATAATTTTATCGTTCACAAGGGAATTTTAAGATATATTGTTCTCAGGCAGTCATATTTCAAAAAAGAGACGATGTGCAATTTTGTTCTTAATGAATACAACGATGAATGCGTTCAGGCTCTTGAAAAAATAGATGCTGATTCTAAATCCATAATAATCCATTCAGGACTCGCTGACTTAAGTTTCGGAGAAGTTGAACGTAATATCAAAAACGGATTCATCACAGAGGAATTTGACGGAATTCAATTCAGAATTTATCCGAATTCCTTTTTTCAGTCAAACTCGGAATGCGCACTAAATGTTTATAGAAAAATTGCGGATGCTTCTTTCGGCAATCTGCTTGATCTATATTGCGGTGTCGGAAGTATTTCACTTTTTGCCGTTCAAAAAGCAGAACAAGTAACAGGAGTCGAAATAGTTCAGGAAGCTGTAAACGCCGCAAATGAGAATAAAGAACTTAACAATATAATCAATGCTGAGTTTATCTGTGCAGATGCACTAGATTACATGAAAACAAAGCGCAATCAGTTCGACTGTGTAATTCTTGATCCTCCGCGATCAGGTGTTCATCCCAAAGTCTACAAACACTTAAGCGAACTGAATCCGAAAAGAATTATATACATGTCATGCAATCCTTCCGCATTCAAAGAAGAGATTCAATATCTGCCTGACTATAAAATATCTTCTTTTGAAGCATTTGATATGTTTCCGCAGACCCCGCATATAGAAACCCTCGCGGTGCTTGACAGAAAATGACCAAATCAAACATTGAAAAACGTGTTAAACGACATATTAAAGCCAAAACGCATAATTTTTTTGCGGTATACCCTCCTGGATTTTCCGAATGCGCTGAAAAAGAGATCAGCAAGGTTGAGGGCGCCGAAAACATATCTATCGAATACGGCGGAATCAATTTTTCCGGTAAAATGGATACCCTTTACCGTGCAACTCTGCAACTTCGAGGCTCAGTAAGAATTCTTATGCGCATAACGGAATTTCATGCAGAGAACTTCCGTGAGCTCAAAAGAAAGACGGAATCGGTTCCATGGGAACTTTATGCAGGAGAAAATTTCAATTTTAATTATTCGGTCAGTTGCGAGAAATCAAGACTTTATCATTCCGGCGCAGTTGAAGAAACGCTTAAAGAGGCAATGCAGAATAAGACATCTGATCAGGGGATAAGTCATACATTATTTGCACGTATTGTGAATGACAGATGCATACTCAGCATTGACACAAGCGGAGATCCGCTTTACAAGCGCAGATACAAAATTATGACTCCGGAAGCTCCCCTT
>DAOMHE010000032.1:0-16010 GCA_035430785.1 Spirochaetota bacterium
TTATATCTTACGGGCTTGGCAATTTTCTTTTTGATCAGATGCAGACTATCAATCATCGCAGGGGAATGATCGCGAGGCATCATTTTTACGGCAAAAAGCACATATCGACAGAACTGATACCGTATCTAATATATAATCATTCTCAGCCGAGACTTCAGAAGGGAAAAGATGCACAGGACTTGATGCATGAAGTATATAAATACAGTTTGGGAACTGTATTCGGGAAATAGACAATAAAAAACCTCTTCTGAAAAGAAGAGGTTTTTTATGAATTTATAATTCCGAGTCTGGCAGCGTCCTACTCTCCCGCACAGTGTTCCATGCAGTACCATTGGCGATGAGAAGCTTAACTTCTGTGTTCGGAATGGGAACAGGTGTGACCCTCTCTCTTTAACCACCAAACAATAACCATAGAAACCCATGGTGTTTTTTTGTCAACAAAATTCAGAAAAAAGAAATTATTTTTCTGCACCTGCAGCTTTTAATATTTCAGCAACTTCAGTATTATTCTTTTTTTCAGCATAATAAAGGGCTGTAGCACCTGATTGTGTTTTCATGTTGAGATCGGCTTTTGCAGCTATTAGTGCAGAAACAGTTTCTTTTTTTCCTGTGTAAGCTGCTGCCATCAGAGCTGTAACTTTTTTAGAAGACTGCGCATTTACATCAGCGCCTTTGGCGATAAGCTGATTAACTAATTTAACATTTCCCTTGTAAGATGCAATCATGAGAGGTGTTACACCGTTTGTGTTTTTCTGGTTTACGTCTGCGTTTGCACCAATAAGTTCAGAAGCAACTTCGTCATTTCCGTAATAAGCTGTAATCATCAGTGAAGACCAGCCTTTGGTATTTTTGGCATTCGGGTCTGCTCCTTCGTCAAGAGCCTTTTTAGTCTGATCTTTATCCCCTTTTTCTGCAGCCGATACCAGATCAGGATTTTTTTCTGCGTTGATTTTTTTCTGTGAAGATTCGCATCCCGCAAAAACAAGAGTCAATATTGCGGAAAGAAGAACTAATTTTTTCATCTTTTTACTCCTTATTATTTGTAATGATATCATTAGACCCGGCTTTAGGGATGATGTCAACATCCTTTTAGAGGTTTAAATGGAGTATTCGGCTGATAGTGGATATTAAACAGATAATTGATTGAGATTATTTGTTATTATTGATCCAAATTATACTTTCAAAATTATATCAAAAATAGTAACTTGTTAATGATGAATAATAAGAAAACAATCGGACTTGCATTAGGTAGCGGCGGCGCAAAGGGAATTGCTCATATATCAGTTATTGAGTTTATTGAAAAAAAGGGTCTCTCAATCGACTATATATCCGGATCAAGCGTTGGAGCCCTAATCGGCGCGATTTACTTGTGCGGAAATCTTAAAAAATTTAAAAGTGAAGTTATTTCTTTCACAAAGGCGGATCTTTTTTCGCTTATGTCTCCGGTAATTCCGGTATCGGGACTGATGAATCCCCGAAAAATGATGACATGGCTGGAAAAATTTATACCGGCTGATATTACAATAGAATCACTGCCTAAGCCATTGAGTATCATAGCTTCAGAGTATCATTCCGGTGAACAGGTGATTTTCTCATCCGGAAATCTTTTGAGCGCGGTCAGGGCAAGTATATCCATTCCAGGAATATTCGAGCCGGTCAGATACGAAAACCGAATTCTTATAGACGGGGGGGTTGTTAATCCGCTTCCGGTTGATGTCGTAAAAAAAATGGGAGCAGACCGGGTTATTGCAGTGAATCTTCATCCTGCATTGAAAACACATAATAATGCAGTGTCCGCATCTTTCGCAGAGGGAAATCTGTCCGGAAGATCGAAGCCGCGGACTTTGGAAAAGATAACTGAATTGAGCGAGAAAATAAATTATTCGTGGCTGAAAAAATTTACGTCATACTTTATTGTGAAGTCTGACGAAAAAAAAGATGATATGCCCAACGTGTTTGAGGTAATTTTTCAGACCATTGACATAATGGATTTAAAAAATACCGAGCTTTTACTTAAATATTCCAGACCGGATCTCCTTCTTGAGCCGAATCTGCTTTCTTTCGGATCTTTGGAGTTTTATCGTTCAATTGAAGCTCTTGTTGAGGGAGACCGTGTTTGCCGTGAGAAGGAAAAAGAAATAGAAGAACTTTTAAAATAATTGCAAAAAACAGATGTCTTTGTTAAGCTTGGTATGGATTGGGGGGTATAGCTCAGCTGGGAGAGCGCTTGAATGGCATTCAAGAGGTCAACGGTTCGATCCCGTTTATCTCCAATTAATTTTCTTCGAACTTCCTATCAGCCTGGGTGTACTAAATTTTGCGGGGCTGTTATGAAATGGAGTGACTTTTCAAAATCCAGGTATATTCGCATATTGAAAGTGGCGGTTTGCGCGGCATCCTTTGTCTTCATTATTTTCCGTCATGATCTGCTTAATAAATCTCTTTTCGATAAAAGCATCAAACTCAACGCTGTTCATTCTGTATATCCCGCCGATGACGGATATTTTGTTATTGATAACGGAGCTAACGGTTTCAAGCGCTTAATTAAGATCAGCGAATCAGGAAAACGCCTTTATGAGATGCAGGGCGGAAGCCGCGATAATTCTTCCGTATATAACTTCTACAAGATGGTTACAGACAATGCCGGAAATATTTATGTGAATAATGTCGTTTATTCGGCAGATGACGGTGAAACTGAAATTTCCGAAATTCAGGTTTACTCGCCTGATTTCAAATACCTTAGAACTATTGTCCGTAATGTTTATGATTCTTACATGAGAAAAAGAATAACAGAAGATTATATTTATTCGGCTGCGATGATCCCTTCGATAGAAATATCCGGCGAATATCTTTATTACTATCATTTTGACGAACATAATATGCTCTCTCTTTATAAGACTGATCTTTTGGGTTCTGAAAAGATAAAAATGTTTTCTACGAAAATAGAATATCCTATAAATAACATATGCGGCACGATTCCTGGAAAAATATACTATTCGAATTCACGCGGTGATATAATCCGCATTAATGAAAAAATGGAGCCGGAGCTTCTTAAAATAGATGAAAGTCTTGGAGTAGTGTTCCCGTATTCACTTATGTATGATGATGAATACGGATTAATTTTCAATGAGCTGTATTCTCAGCGATTAATATCATTTAAAAACGGAAAAACAATTGTTCTTTTTGATTTCAAAGAACTCTATAAAAGCGGTTATGCAGGAAATATCCTAATGACTAATTTTATTTTTTCAAAAGGGAAAATTCTTACATCGGATAAGTATCGCGGAAATCTTCTTGAGATAAAAAAATCTACTGCTGACATCCGGGATATCTATGAAGCGGATTATTTCGCTTATGAGAAAATTTTAAAGGTAGCTTACATTTTTTCCATAATTCTTTTTTCTATTCTTTCTATTTATTACATTAAAGTATATGTCTATCCTTTATTATCAGGTAAAATGCCGTCCGTATTAAAAAGGGCATTTGTGTTTGCGTTGTTTTTTTTCGTTTATAATCTGGTTTCTTTTATCTTTTTTCACCATTACATGCAAAAGCAGATAGATCAGGAAAGAGATCAGAAATTTCTATATTTGGCAAAAACTGCATCGCGGATAATTGATGCAGATCTAGTGAATGACATAAAATCGCCGAAAGATATTTCTTCGGATTCATTCATAAAACTTTCTGAGCAGATGAAAAAAATATTAGGCACTGATGAGTCTGATCAGAATATGGGAATATCCGTTTATATTTATAAAAAACTTAAAAATGTATACTGTGTAATTGATGCAGATGCTTATGATTTTCTTTTTCCGTATTCTATGAATTCTGAGTATTATGAAACGTTCAATGCGGGTGCGGTAAAAGTTACAAAATATGTCGATGAAAACGGAAAGTGGCTTGCGGCTACGGCGCCGCTTCGCGGTAAAAATGGTGAAGTTTCTGCTCTTGTTGAAATTTCACAACCGATTGAATTTATTGAAGAAAGCGAGTTGAAAATTAAAAGCTTCCTTTTCAGGACATCTTTGATTTTCACAGGTGTTTTTGTAGTAATTATTATAACATTGTCGTATTCTGTTGTTTACTTGCGTAAAAAAACAAGCAAAAAGCATCATGGATAATATAAATGAACGACGTTCATATACATTGCTTTCAGGATAGAGCTGTTAATTTTCGGGAAGAATATTTTTCGGATGATTATTTCAGGCTGCTCTATCAAAGCAGTAAAGCACGGATTTCCGGTTCAGATAACATAAAAGATTATCTTAAAAATTCTAAAACAGAAAAAGCCGTTATACTTTCTTTCCCATGGATAAAAGATGAATTTCTTGTAGAACAGAATGAATATTTTTCAAGCGTCTGCGAGCAATTCTCGGACGGTATCCATTTTTTCGGTAATATCAGTTTTAATTCACAGGATATTGAAAGAGATATCGCAGGTTTGATTGAATCGGGTTTTTCCGGTATCGGAGAAATTGCTTTTTATGATGGAAATGTCAGATATGATTATCTTGATGAGATACTGTATTTTGCGGGGATAAAAAACCTTCCCGTAAATATTCATTTAAATGAAGCTGTAGGTCATAATTATCCCGGGAAATACATAACTGATTTTCAGAAGCTTTCAGATATTCTTGGCCGTAATAAAAAAACAAATGTCATTCTTTCGCATCTTGGCGGAGGTTTTTTGTTTTATTTCCTAATGCCTGAAATTAGAAATTCTCTGATAAATGTCTATTTTGATATTTCCGCTTCACCTTTTCTATATTCTGATGATGTTTACAGGACGGCACTTCTTTGTGCGCCGGGACGTATATTATTCGGTACGGATTATCCTCTTATCGGAATAGAACGTTATATGAAAGCGATTTCTGCAGATTGTGCCCGGGACATAGAATTATCGACTAATTGCTTTTTTGATCATGTTTTAACGGTTTGAGTGAATGAGCTTTAGGAGCTCTTCTTTGTTCATGACGGGCGGTGCAATTTCGTATAGGCCGATAATCTGAAATATTGTATTAAAATACTCGTTTGGAAGATAGATGAAGGTTTTTTTGCCTGAATTTGAGACTTTTTTAAAGAGTTTCAGAAGATCTACAATTCCGGAGCTGTTGATATAAAAAGATTCTCTGAATTCAATTGCAATGACTGTGCAGTCTGAGTCAAGCGCCTGATCGAAATAGCGTGTGAGAATTTCCTCGGAATCAGAAGTAATATCCCCGCTTGTGACGATTACGGGAATTTGTTCCAAATACTCGAAGGAGCATGTCAGAGGTTTAAGTGAAAATTTATCCATACCTCAGAAATTAACTGCATGTATTAATATCAACAAAAATATTCCGCTGAATTTTATTTATCAGCAGAAGGAAACAGATTTTTTTTCTGTGATACTTTGGATTATCAGTTCAACAGTATGTATGTTTCTTACCGATTCATCTAAAGACACAAGAGGTTTTGATTTGCCTTTCATAACATCCAGAAAATTTTTTAACTGAAGCACGAAGGAATCTGCTTCCTCAATCTCGTAACGGTCGGTCATTATATATCCCCATTTTTCCTTGCGGTGAAGGACGTTGATGAATATATCGCCGTAAATTCCCCAGGCAACAGGAAGCTGAATGATTCCGTTTGCACAGCTGATATGAAGCATTTGAGTGAAGTTAGCGTGCTTGCTGCTTTCAATGAATGCCGCGATTCCGTTTTCATACGATATCTGGGAAAAAACACGGTCTATTACGTCATAATCTTTGTTGTGATTGCCGGATGCAAATATAGTTATAGGTTCGCTTCCGCTGAAATAATTGGCGGCATTGACGCAATAGCTCATCCAGTCATGAGTAACCCCGCCGCCGCATTCTTTTCTATAACGCCAGTCCTGCGAGTTTAGTTTGTCTTTATGAGCTTCAGGTTCATAGTTGCTGAATGATGCATGTATTGAATCAATTTTTCCCAAACCGGAAGAAAATGCAAGTTCTTCAACTTTTCTAATAGCCGGGTGATGCCGGAACATGCAGCCTTCCATCAGAAAAGCTCCGTAGCTGTTGACAATATCGCGAATTTCAAACGCATCTTTTGATGTTATCGTCAGTGATTTCTCACAAAGGATGTTTTTTATTCCGGATGTGAGGCATTCTTTTATCTGTTCAAGATGCTGATTCGGCCAAGTGCAAAGAACAACCGCATCAGGTTTCTCTGAGTTTATCATCTCTGTGATATTTGTGTAAGGACGGCATTTATATTTTTCTGCCCAGATTTTCGAGCGGGATGAATCGATATCACAGCATGATGTGATTGTTACTTCAGGAAATGCGGCTGCCGCGTTTGCGTGAAGATGCGAATGTGCTCCGCAGCCAACTATTGAGATATTTATTTTTTCCATATAAATTTCTCCAAAAAAAAAGGAGTTTCTTTCGAAACTCCTTTTTGATGCACCCTCGAGGGGGTTCGAACCCCTGTTCCCGAGATGAAAACCCGGTGTCCTAGACCACTGAACGACGAGGGCATTTGAGACGCCCGGGAATCGAACCCGGTACCCACTGCTTAAAAGGCAGTTGCTCTACCGAATGAGCTAGCGTCTCAGCGTGAATAACCAAATACTAAAACGGTCATTATGTGTCAAACAAAATAATTGCAGAAAACAGGAAATAAGTATTCACGCAAAATTGTTTCAACGCTGGAAGCAATTTAAAAAAAGGCGTGGAATCGTCAAGTAAATTAAGTTTAATAATGCCATAAAGATAAAAAAATATTAGATTAAGAATAATTTTATTAATAAAATTTCATTTCAGGTCACTTTCTATAAACCACTTGACAGTATATTGCCGATAATGAAATAGATGTAATTTGAGGAGATTTTGATGCGGCTTAACCCGTTCAGGGAAACAAATTTTAATGATCTTCAGCAGAATCTGAATTATCTTCTTTCAGAGCGAAAGGACTCCGTAAAGAAGCGTTTTTCCGACTGGCTTGCTGCTGTCCGCAAAAAGGGAAACGAAAGAATCACCCTCATGTTTATCCCGCATTCTGAGAAAAAAATTGTTAATTTCCATATATCGATGTATACGGTTACAATAGTTTTGTCTTTATTTGCTGTTGTTATTGTCGTAACCTCTCTTACAATTCTTAATCATACTTCAACTGTAAAGGAAGTGGATAAGCTTGAGCTTTATGAAAGCGATTATACTAACCAGATAGAAATGTACAAAGAGGAAATAAACAGGCTTTATTCCGTTTTTAAGAAATTTGACGATCAGGCTGATCCTCTTTTCCGTTTTACTCCGGAAGGGTCCTCTTTTTCATCCGGAAAGGGCGGCGGATCCGAACAGCCGCCGGCAGATCCATCTTCTCCTTCAATTGAATCTTTAACCATTGAAGAAATCGAACAGGAATTTAAAGCTTCAAAAGACAAGCTTCTTGTTATAAAAAGGTTTATGGAAAGCAGGGCGAAAGTCATAGAGAATACGCCTTCGCTTTGGCCTGTTAATGGTAATATAATCACTGCATTCGGTGATTCGAAGTCATCTTCTCTTTCCGGCAGCGGAGAGAGAGCTCTGGGTGTTGATATCGCAGCATATCCGGGATCTGAAATAAAAGTATCTGCTCCTGGAACGGTTGAATCGATAGTTTGGGATTCTGTTTACGGCTTGAGAATAACTGTTTCTCATAAATACGGGTATTCAACGATTTACTCGTATTGTCAGAGGGTTACGGTTGATGTCGGGCAGAAACTCAGCAAAGGTGAAATCATCGGATATGTAGGTAAAACAGGCAGAGCTGCAAGATACATGCTCCATTATCAGATAAGAATAGGCACAAATTATGCCGATCCTCTTCCTTATCTAAATAAAATTTCCCTTGATTCGAAGATCTGAATCTTTGGCATAAACTTCACAAGTTAAATCCGAAAACAGCTTTTTAGAGTAGTAGTGATAACCCAGACCTGCAACCATAGCCGCGTTGTCCGTACACAGAACAGGTTCAGGAATGAAAACATTGATATCATGTAATTCAGAAAGCCT
Source organism: Spirochaetota bacterium (assembly GCA_035430785.1). Classification (GTDB taxonomy): domain Bacteria; phylum Spirochaetota; class UBA4802; order UBA4802; family JAFGJZ01; genus JAKJGA01. The sequence continues at coordinate 8,019 of DAOMHE010000032.1, forward strand.
TTCTCTAAGTCTGGAATTTGCAGCAACACCGCCTGCAACAACGACATTTTTTATTCCGAATTTTTCTGAAGTCAGCACAAGACGTGATATGAGAATTTCAACCGCGCTTTCCTGAAAGGCATAAACAATTTCTTCTTTATCCGCATCGGGATTGTTTGCTATATAGTTTACAACTGCAGTTTTAAGACCTGAATAAGAAAAATCAAACGGATCATTCTTCATGTTCACGCGTTTAGGGAAAGAAATATCTTTGCGGATTGCCGATTTGGCCAGCCTGTCAATTATCGGGCCGCCCGGATAACCGAGATTCAGGAATTTTGAAACTTTATCATATGCTTCACCGACTGCATCATCGGTTGTTCTTCCTATCAGTGTTAAATCAGAAATTCCTTTAACCAGATACAGAGCCGTATTTCCTCCGGAAATAAGCAGTCCGATAAATGGGAATTGCAGTTCGGGATTTGAAAGAAATGCCGCATAAAGATGAGATTCTATATGGCTGACCGTAATAAGCGGAATATTAAGAGTGTATGATATTGTCTTGGCGCTTTGCAGTGAAATCATCAGTGAGCCGATAAGACCGGGTCTGTTTGCACAGGAAACGAAGTTAAGATCGGAAAAGCTTATATCTGCATCATTCAGTGCATTCTGAATAACCCCGTTTATGAGCTCTAAATGAGCTCTGGAAGCGATTTCGGGAACAACTCCGAAATATTCACTGTGAAGATCAATCTGACTAGAAATTATATTAGAGCGTATAATTATGCCGTCTTCAACAACAGAAGCGGAAGTTTCATCGCATGAGCTTTCGAGTCCAAGACCAATAGCCATTTATTTAGCTCCTGCAAGAGCTATTGCTTTATTAAGTTCAGAATCAAATTCAAGATCATAAAGCGGTGAAGGTTCTGTCTTGTTGATTTCCTTTTTTAAATAGAAAAGCGCAATTGAAGGTGATATTTTCAAATTCTTTGATTCAAGAAGTGAAAGAAATTCCTGTGCGGTATCTTTTGTGTATGCTTTTTTTGATTTAGCGAAATTTTCAAGTATTCCGTCATTGAATACACGGGAAAGATTTTTCTTGTCATCATCACTGTATTTCGGAAGTTCTACTGCAAAATCAGGTTCAATTCCTTTTTTATGAATCATTGTTCCGCTGGGAGTATAGTATTTTCTCATGGTAATTGTGAATCCGGAAGTGTTTTCTTCAATATCAACTATTCTCTGAACAAGAGCTTTTCCGAAAGTTTTTTGTCCAATAAGTTTAGCTCTGCCGTTATCTTTAAGAGCACCGGAAAATACTTCTGAAGAAGATGCGCTTCCTGAGTTTACCAGAAGAAAAACATCACCGGAATAAAGAGGATCTTTCAGAGATTTGAATTCTTCCCCGACACCTGTTCCTTCCTTTCCGCGTGTTGTCGTGATCACTTTGCCTTTCGGAAGAAGCATGTCTGCCATGGAAATCGATGTTTCGAAATCTCCGCCGGGATTATCTCTTAAATCAATAATGATTTTTTTTGTAGTTGAGAGATTTTTGAGAGCTTTTTCAAATTCAACACCGGTTTCAGCGTAAAAATGTGTTATTCTGATATATCCGATTCCAGGATGTTCTTTCAAAAATCCCGATTTTATACTTTTTATTTTTATTGGAGCTTTATCGATTTTAAATTCAATAGGTTCGTCAAAGCCTTCTCTTTTGATTAATATTGAGACCTGAGAATTTTTGTCTCTGATATCTTTTATCAGATCCTGATAGTTATCACTTTTTACCTGTGTGCCGTTCAGCTGTAATATAGTATCTCCTGAGCGGATCCCGGACTTATGTGCGGGAGAATCCTCGATGGGTGATATTACAACAACAGCGTCGTTCTTAATTGTAAGTTCGACACCTATGCCGGTAAAGCGTCCGGTGACTCCGCCCTTGAAATCTGCGTAGTCAGTTTCGTCAAGAAAACGTGAATAAGGGTCGTTAAGAGATTGAAGCATTCCGCGCATAGCGCCGCGAAACAAAGTTTTAGGGCTCACGTTTTCAACGTATTCAGATTGAATCACTCTATAAAGAAAGTGAAACTGATCGAGATACTTGAAAGAGTTTTCCTGCTGGCTTTTTAGAAGAGAAAAAGTCATCCCGAACAAAAAACCGCAGATAAAAATTATGATGCCGAAATGCAAAAATCTTTTTTTATTCATGCCTACTTCTCGAATATGTATTTGTAATCATCTGAGTGTTTATTCTGCATGTAGTTACAAAATAAATCAAAATCAATTTTATATTTCTTGAGATCATCTGTCAATATTGTCTTTTTCTCGGCTGAGGTTAATTTGTGGTCTATTCCTTTTGTTGCAATATTTTCAAATATCTGTTCTCTTAAAATTGTATAACTCTCTTCATCCATTTGCGCTTTTGAGCATGCAGTAAAAGCCGCAGCGGCAATAAATATAATCATGATTATTTTTTTCACATCAGCCATCCTTTTTTAATAATACGTGACCCTTATATAAAATCACAGTTATTATTTCAATATAAATATTCTCCGTGCCATTGTGAAGGTTTTGCTTGACAGAGCTTTTGAAGCCGAAAAAATAAATCAACGGCGGTGGTTATGGATTTGATAAACAGATCTCAGGTTAAAGATTCTGATAAGTGGAATGTTGAGCTTCTTTATTCATCTTTAGAAAATTGGGAAAAGGATTTTTCCCTGGCTAAGGAAGAGGTTGAAAAATATGCATTTTTAAAGGGTAGAACCGGAAAATCTGCAGAAGATATGAAACAGGTAATTGAGTTTGATCTTGGTGTATCAAGGCTTCTTGACAAACTTTATACTTATGCTCATCTGAAAAGTGATGAGGATAAAACAAATAGTGTTTATCTTTCGCTTGTTGAACGTGCGATGTCTCTTTATACAAAAGCCGGTGAACTTTCAAGTTTCATCCCTGTTGAAATTCAGGAAATTCCCGATGATCAAATTTCAGAATTTAAAAAATCAGAGGATTTAAAGGAATATATTTTCTACATTGATAAAATAATCCGGTATAAGCCTTACACTAGAAGTGCCGAAATAGAAGAACTTCTTTCTGCGTCAGGTGATTTTTCTGATTCTGCTGCCGATATTTTCAGTCAGCTTGACAATGCGGATTTTACATTCGGCAAAATCAAAGACGAGACAGGAAAAGAAGTTGAGCTGACTCACGGAAATTTTATCCGATTTCTGATGAATAAATCACCAGAAGTAAGAAAAAATGCGTTCAAGCAGTATTACTCTGTTTATGACTCTCACAAGCATGCTTTAAGTTCCGCTTTTTATTCAAACTGTAAAAAAGATAAGTTCTATTCTAAAGTGCGCGGTTACGAATCGTGTCTTGATTCTGCATTGTTTTCTGATGATGTTAAGAAGGATGTCTATTATTCACTTTTAGAATCAGTTAAAAAGAACATTGCCCCTCTTGCCAAATATATAAATTTCAGAAAAGAATATCTGTCTCTTGATAAAATTCATTTCTATGATACTTATGTTCCGCTTGTAGGGAAAATTGATTTCTCTATGGATTATGAAGAAGCTGTTGATACTTGCGTGAAGGCTCTTGCGATTCTCGGTGAAGAATATACTTCAATTTTAAAGGATGGACTTTTAAACGGATGGGTCGACCGATATGAAAATAAAGGGAAAAGAAGCGGTGCCTATTCCTCCGGATGTTTTGATTCTCCTCCTTACATACTAATGAATTATGATAAGAATAATATTAATTCACTTTATACGCTGATTCATGAAGCGGGTCATTCGATGCATTCCTTTCTGTCGGCTAAAAATCAGCCGTATCATTATCACCGGTATACAATCTTTGCCGCAGAGGTTGCGTCGACTTTTAACGAGACATTGTTAAGCGATTACCTTCTGAAAAAATATTCCGGTAACGATGAAATGCGGGCATATATCCTCAACCGTGAGATTGATGATATCAAGGGCACACTTTACAGACAGACAATGTTTGCAGAATTCGAAATGATTATGCATCAGATGACGGAAAATGATATTCCCCTTACGATAGATCTGATCAGATCCGAATACCGTAAGCTTCTTGAGACTTATTTCGGAGGCTCTATTGAGATTGATTCGGAACTCGAACTGGAAGCGCTGAGGATTCCTCATTTTTATAACTCATTTTATGTTTATAAATATGCAACAGGAATATCTGCGGCAATCAGTCTTGCTGAAAATGTTTTGGATAAAGGATTGCCGGCTGTTGAAAGATACATGAATTTTCTTTCAGCCGGAGGAAAGATGTTTCCGCTGGATGCTTTGAAAAGTGCAGGAGTTGACATGTCAAAACCTGAAACGGTAAATTCTGCATTAATTCATTTTTCAGAAAAAGTTGATGAATTTATTAGAGTGATAAAAAAATAACCGCAGGCGGCGGATTATTCTGCCGCTATTTAAAAACACCGCAGCAGAAAATAAGCCCTTTGTGGTTTTGGAAAAATGTGGTTTTGTTTTCGACTTTTCCAGTCTCAGGATTTTTGTATTTATAGTCAACCCATCCCGAACCTTTTACTTTTGCATCTTCTACAATATTTCTACGGAAATATTTTCCATCGGCATCAGGGACATTAAAAAGATTTCTTCCGATAAGCTTTTTGTTTTCGGGATGTGCAAGCATAACTGCGCTATAGTCATAAATGAAAACGTAAATTCTGCCATCCATGAATTTTCCAGAAGTAACGGCATTTAATGTTTCGTCTTTTCCGTTTTTGTCATAAAAGTTTATCGCTTTTTTAACCAGTGAAACGGCTTTATCATATTCAGATTCTTTTGAACTAGAAACTGAAAAAAGGAGAAGTGAGACAGAAACAAACAAACAAATTGTTTTCATATGCACTCCATAAGATTTGGCAAATTATATTTGTCTGCTGTAATAAATCAAGTCAAAAGTTAAATTTGTAATTGTAAAAAGGGACTGATTCTGTATTAAGTGATTATTAAACCATTTTTGTTAAACTTTTAAAAGGGGAGAAGATAATGAGTATTTTTGAAATGGGAATGATGATCGCATTCGGCTTTGCCTGGCCGTTTTCTATTTATAAAAGCTTTAAATCAAAATCTACAAAAGGAAAATCGATTCATTTCCTTTTAATTGTTGTTTTCGGATATGTTTGCGGATTGATTCATAAAATACTTTATAATCAGGATATTGTTATAATATTTTACGCATTGAATACTTTGATGGTATTAATTGATTCGATTCTGTATCTGAGAAATGCTATTTATGAAAGAAAAACAAAAGCAGACTGATATGTCTGCTTTTGCAATTGTTAAATCTTATTTTCCCTGATAACTTTTTCTGATATATTCTTCAATAAAGCTTTGAGGTGATTCAGCAGCCTGAACTGTTATTCTGAATTCTTCAAGTTTCATAAGTTTTATAGCATAAGGAAAATCATGAAATAAGTCTTCGCAGATACGCTTCATGCTTTTTTTACTTTCCTTTGCTTTTTTTTCAATTACGGTTATTGCTTCATCTTCAAAGCTAAGATGAATTCCGTGCGAAGCAAGAAAATCGCGCTGGTATCCGCGAATGCTGTCGGTACGCATAATTTCCGAAAGAACACCTTCGGGATCATTGATGAGTTTGTCATCAACCGTCAGCTGTTTAATTTCAAGAGAAGGCAGAACTTTTTCATAGTTTATCAGAAGGCGCTCAACAACTGTCATTAGAGCACGTGCACCTGTTTTCTGCTTTGCTGCTTCCTTCGCAAAGAACTTCAGAGCTTCATCCTTAAATTCAACATCAATTCCGTAAGATTTGAAATCGAGTTTTTTGCTGTTTATGACGGCGCTGTACGGATTTTGAAGAATTTTATAAAGTTTATCTTCGTCAACTTCGTTAAGCGTTACAATCACAGGAAGACGTCCGACAAATTCTGATTCGAAACCGAAATCAACGAGATCCTGAGTTGTAACAGTTTTAAAAAGTTCGGTTAATGAATAATCAGTTTTTTTATTTTCGGTTCCGTCAAATCCGATGGTTTTATAATCAAGACGTTTCTTTATTATCTTGTCGAGATTGCTGAATGCTCCGGAAACTATGAAAAGTATGTTTTTAGTATTAATCTTTTTTCTCGAAACTTTTCCGGTACGCTGCGCTTCCATCGCCGCCTCAACCTGACTTGCAAGGTCGTGAGGTGTTTTGAGATCGACTTCCGATTCTTCCATGAGTTTCAGAAGATTCCGCTGAACTCCTCCGCGTGAAACGTCCGGACCGTTGCTGTTTCCGCCTGAAGCTATCTTGTCTATTTCATCAAGATATATTATTCCGTATTCGGCCCTGGCGATATCTCCTTCGGCTTCATGAACAAGTTCGCGGACTAGATCTTCAACGTCACCGCCGACATATCCTGTTTCGCTGAACTTGGTTGCGTCTGCTTTTATAAAAGGAACACCGAGTTTTTTCGCTATCAGTTTTATAATGTACGTTTTACCGATTCCTGTAGGACCGATAAGCAGTATGTTGCTTTTTATGTTTCCGACTATTCTTTCATCTTCGGGTATCGATAGTTCCAGTTTCATTCTGTTGAAGTGAGTGCATACTTTTGTAGAAATAACACCGATAGCTTCTTCCTGTCCGACAACATATTTATTGAGAAAGCTTTCGAGTTCTTCCGGTTTCATATTAAAACGGATTTCGCTTCTATGCGTGCGGTCGCCTTCTTTTGATCCTACCGGATTAGGTTTTTCCGGAACTGATTCAATTTCCTTGAAAAGTTCCTTGAGCTCTTCGTTTGCGTCAAATACCGGTTTTGGCATAATTCATCCTCTTTATTGTTTATATCCCTGATGCCAGAATAATATAATTACAGGCTTTCTTCAATACTCTTTTGGCAGTTTTGCTAAAATAATTTCTTTTTCTTTAAAAGAAGAGAATTTGTCACAACAGAAACCGATGAAAAAGCCATTGCGCTTCCTGCTATGAGCGGAGACAGAAAGCCGAATGCTGCAAGAGGAATTCCAAGACAATTATAGAAAAAAGCCCAAAACAGATTCTGTCTGATTTTTTTCATTACAGCAGAAGAAAGATTTACTGCATTTACTATTCCATTCAAGTCATTCTTGAGCAATGTTATTGCGCATGCTTCCATTGCTACATCACTGCCTCCGGCAACTGTCAGGCCGACAGAAGCTGAAGCAAGAGCTGGAGCGTCGTTGATACCGTCGCCTGCAAAAAGAACTCGGGTATTGTTTGATTCATATTTCTTAATTATTTGAGCTTTATCTTCAGGTAAAAGAGAATGATAAAAAGTTTCGATTCCGCATTCTTTAGCTGTTTTTTCTGCACTGTTGAAATTATCTCCTGTCAGCATAATCGTTTTAATTCCCATATTTTCAAGCGATTCAACTGTTGTAATTGCAGAGTCTCTGAGTTTGTCGTCAAAAGGTACCGCTCCAATCAGTTTATTGTCAAACGCAGTCAATAAAAATGTTTTTCCGGATTTTGATGCTTTTAAAACCATTTCATTTATTTTATCTTCATGAATGCCTTTATCTTTCATGAATTTTGCATTTCCGCACAATAATTCTTTATTTTCATAAATGCACGAAATTCCTTTTCCGGCATAAGACATGAAATCAGAAGGATGAGTTTCATCTGAATATTTTTCTCTGACTGCTTTTGCAAGCGGATGTTCGGAGAATTTTTCTGCGATGGATGTCAGTCTGAGTACATAGTCCTTTTCATTATCTTCGGCAATAACATCATTTACGGAAAGTTTACCGTCAGTTAGTGTTCCGGTTTTATCAATCATCAGAATCGAGATTTTACTTAACATTTCGAGAGATTCCGCATCTTTAATGAGAATATTATTAGAAGCGCCGATTCCTATTCCTGCAATGAGTGCAGTAGGAGTTGCGAGTCCGAGGGCGCACGGGCATGCTATTACAAGAACTGCAACTGAATTGGAAACAGCTTCTGAAATGTTTCCTGAATAGAAATACCACGAAATAA
>DAOMHE010000033.1:0-13222 GCA_035430785.1 Spirochaetota bacterium
GTTTTTTATTATCCCAGAGGGTGTTCCGTTTGTCTACTTTATTGATGCAAGGTCAAGGCTTCATTTTTTTGCTTTGCAAATTTGTGCTTCATTCTGGGAGAGGGCGCGCGACAGCGGGGTGAGGGCTCTTAATGTTTTATCGCTTCACTCAATAAACGCGTAATTTATTCTGCTGCATCCTAATAATTTCTATTACTAATGCCCGTGCATAATCCGCGTTTTTCTTCTTTGATATAATACGTTTCTACTTCAAGATGAAAGTTTTCTCCTCAGACAAGAAACATTGGTTTTCCGACAACTAAGTTTGATTCTTTAAAATGCAATTCAGAATGGCTATCATCCGAAATCGATTTTATGAAACGATAAGCTGTCTCTCAGCGTATTGAAGTAAGCGAAAAGAAATAAATGAGAGAATTAACCATTAAAACGTCCGACGAAGTCGGACTCAACTCGGGCGACCACAGCATCCGGCAAAGCCGGTGCGAGGAATTCGCCCGAAAAGAGCCAGGAGTGGGATCTCAAAGGGATGAGGAGCGGCAACTGAGCTCCTCATCCCTTTGAACATTATTGCATGATCCATGCAGAAAACAGATTCCAAAGACGAAGTCTTTGAGAGTATGCTTGACTCCCAAGCATCCCTTTATCAAAGGAGAGAGGCTGGGAGAGAGGATTCTCCCGATACATTCCGCTTTTGCGGAACACTTGACGACCGGATGCATACTTTTCCCCGGTCACCGACAAACATGAATCTTTCAGAATATTGCCGGTCACCGAGTGAATGCGAAGCATTTGTATCGAGGTGAGCGGGGGAGCAATGCTGCAGCCAGGGATTATAAAAAAATACCACAGACCGAAGCCACAAAAATAAACAAACATATCAATTCCCTTTCTCAGAATACGAGACCTTCCGGATATAAAAAGCTCGAAAACAGAACTTATTGAAAAACAATTGACTCTTGAAATCAAAACAACTAAATTTCTAAATTGTCTGATTTTTGTGATTTTACCCAAGGAGTTACTGTAACAGTTTTGCAGAAACATCTGATAAAAACATCTGATTCTATATTCGCGATGGAACTGCAGAAGAGCGATAGAATGCGGGCATTCATCGTGGCGGGTATAATCTTTATCATCGCACTATTAATGGTTTTTGTGCATGCCCTTGAAGGACATCATGAGATGGTGGATCATGATGTCTGGATTAATATTACTCATTCTGTTTCAGCAATTTTATTTATAACTTCAGCTTATGAATTAGCATACGGTTTTGCGATTACCCGCAATATAAGAAAAGGTGCGCGTCTTCCTTTCGTAATGCAGTTAACCGGAATTTTTCTTGAAACGAGCATCCCGTCACTGATAATACTGGCTTCGTGGCAGGCTGAAGGCTCCATTGATTCCGTTTTTTCAGCCGTAATGTATCTTTATTTCATATTTTTGACATTGAACGCATTTCGTCTCAGTTTTGTTCTTGGAGTCATAGGCGGAGCCGTAGCAGCAGTAGAATATTATTTTCTTTCCGGCTACATTGTTTCTCATACCGCTGATCAGTCCTTTATCAGCCTCATGTCTGTGCCTTTTCAGTCCGAACGTATCGCAATGCTGATTCTTGGCGGTATAGTTTCGGGTTATCTTGGATTCGAAATCAGGCATCGTTTCATCAAGTCAGTACAGCGTATGGAATCAATGAACCGGTCTTTTGCCCGATTCGTTCCGGAAGAATTTCTGGCTCTTCTAGGAAGAAAAGAAATAATGGAAGTGCGGAATGGTGACCAGACTCTTGGCACAATGACTGTAATGTTCATGGATATCCGCGGATTCACTTCAATAACAGAAAATTATACACCTCGTGAAACTATCTGGTTTCTGAACGGTTTTTTTGCGGAAATAAGTCCGATCATCAAGGCTCATGGCGGAATTATCGATAAGTATATCGGCGACGCTGTAATGGCCATATTTGACGGAGCTGCTGATAACGCAATTGATGCAGCCTGTACGATGCGGAAAAGAGTTGAGATCATGAATAATGGCCGTCAGGAGAGAGGCGAGAAAGAACTGCGCATCGGTATCGGCATCCATCGCGGACCGGTTGTTCTCGGTACCGTCGGTGACGAACATCGGATTGATACAACTGTTATCTCTGATGCCGTGAATATTGCTTCAAGACTTGAAGGATTGTGCAAGACCGAAAATGAATCAATTATAGTGAGCAGAGAAACTGTCAGTGCAGTGGAGAATGCTGATAGGTTCAAATTAAGAGTGTTAGGAGAAAGGGAAATTCGCGGACGAATCGGAAAAATCGAAGTTATTGCACTTCAATAGATATATGAAGGATAATTCTTTGATTCATGACAACTGTGTTGATCTCTTTGTTGATGATTGATATTTTACTCTGATTGAGTATTATAAATTTACCGGAAATCTATACCGAGGAAGGAAAATATGAAACATGTAATAATGACAATATTTATGGCCGTGGTTTTATCTTCAGCCGGAATGTATGCTAATGATTTACCTGATGATAATGAGTCGATCGTTAATACATCAAAAGAGATAATAAGAAATATGAAGAAACTTAGATTCGGTGAGATTCTTAAATCTTTTTATCCGGGATCCGCACTAGCGAAAGAAGCAGAAAAGCTGTTAACCGAGTTCGAATCAGACAAGGAAGATCCTTCGTTCATTGAGTTCAAAGAGAGTACTTTCAGTTATATAAACAATGTATTTGATATCGGCGGCGACAAAGGGCTTATCGTATGTAAAACGAATAAGAATGGAAAGAAAGAAATCGCTCTCTGGATATTTAGAAAACATCAAGATAAATGGTATATTCACTCATGGGAAGATCTAGCAGAAAGGCAACTGTAATTTGCAGGCCTTCTTTTTCTTCTCTCTTTTTTTATTGTAAAGCAATTGATCAGAATAATCCAAAAGTTCATGTATAGAATCTATACCTGTCTGCAGCATTGAACCAGTACACTTCATCATGGATGAGACTGAAGTTCCATATCAGTTATGGAAAGAGGTGTATGACTGGGCAACGAATGACGCGGGCGGCGGCAAACGCGCCGATGGCGGGGATTTGTACGGTTTTGCCAATGCCGGATGTGAAGGTTATGACGGCTCAAACGGCGCTGCACCGACAATGGCAAAGCAGGAACCAGTAACGACGATAAACTGGTGTGACAGCATCGTATGGTGTAACGCGCTGACCGAATATTATAATGCAAATAACGGATCTGAAAACGATCTTGTATGTGTTTATACTTACAGCGAAGGAATAATTCACGATTCGAGGGATAAAAGCTATTCTCTGGCTCTGAATATTGTGATGCTCTGTCGTAAGTTAGGCAAAAAATCGAAAGAGTATAGCGTTTTTAAGTGCTCATCGATCGTCTCGATACTTTCCGCTGTCGCAGAACACTCGACGATCGGATGCATACTTCTCACTTGTCACCGACAAACATGAATCTTTCAGAATATTACCGGTCACGGATTAAAAGTGAAGCATTGAGAATATTTCCCGGTCACCGAGTGAATGAGAAGCATTTGTATCGAGGTGACCGTAGAGAAATGCGATAGCACCCGAATAAATTTCCATTACTAATGCCCTTGCATAATCCGCGTTTTTCTTCTCTGACAACAAAATTTAGTTCTCCGGGGGATCTTTTAGAGTAAAAAAAGACAATTTTGTTTGTATCTTATACTATGTATTGCCTAAATCATAATTTCGATTTATCAGAACAAAGGACATCGAGTAGTTTCTTTAAATTGAATCATGATGACCGAATAGGCTTGATAATTTACCAATATCAATCTTCCCAAAAAGCAATAAATGACTGATAGAAAGAATCATTAATACGTCCGATTAATCAGAAATAGAAAACACACGCGTTTTATCCGCTTCGCTCAGTAAAAGCATAACTCTGCTTTCTCGGTTTTATCTCTAGAAAAAATATTGACAATAAAAATATAATAAAAATAAATAGAGTAAAAGCACTAATGATTTCTGGTTTGTTTTTTATTACAAAAATCTATGTTTAAGGAGAACTTATGAAAAAGTTTAAACTAGCGGAGACGATAATTGTCATGGCTATGCTTGTGTTTTCTGCCTGCGGAGGCGGAGGCGGAGGCGGGGGCAGTGATGATCCAGATAATCCGGGTGATGATCCCAAAAATCCGGTCGCGCCTTTAGAGATTAATGGAGATACTTATACATACAATCTTCATGGTGGCAGTAAATTCAATGTTATGCTTACACCCGACATTGCGACGACTAAAAAATTCCCATGCAATGTTAATCAAGATAGCTTATATGATAATGAGAATGAAGTTGCAAATGTGCCGACACGATTTATAATTGGAGAGACAGAAGTGACCTACCAACTGTGGAAAGAAGTTTACGATTGGGCAACAAGTTCAGACCGTGGTTTAAAAATATATAAATTCTCGAATGCTGGCCGTGAGGGAAATGACGGCATTATCGGGGCGGAGCCGACAGCGGCGAAAAGTGAACCTGTAACGACTGTTAATTGGCGAGACGCGAACGTATGGTGTAATGCACTAACTGAATATTACAATGAGTATAATGGTTCAGAAACCGATCTTAAGTGCGTGTATTACACCGATGAAAATTATACAACACCGCTTCGCGCATCTACAGACACTGGTATAGATTCGACTCCAGGAAGTCAGGATAATCCTTATATCTATGCTTCGTCAACAGGTAACACTAATATTGCAAACTGCACAGCCAAAGGTTTTCGCTTACCGACAACTAATGAATGGGAGTTTGCCGCTCGATATATAGGTAAAACTATGCCGTCGCATTTAAATTATGTAGAAAAGGACGGAATTTATTATACTAAGGGTAATAGCGCGAGCGGTGCTACGGCAGACTTTAATAATGCGGGCGCAACGAGTGCAGTCGCGGTTTATGGGGTATCAAGTACTGCTGTAGTAAAGACCAAAGCGTCAAATACTTTGGGTCTATACGATATGAGTGGAAATGTGTGGGAGTGGTGCTTCACCATGGATTATGAATTTGATTATTTCCCGATTATTCGAGGCGGTAGCTATAGCAACAGTGAAGCATTAGTAAGATTATCGTTGGGTTATGTGAGCAATAACTATGCTTATGTGGTGAACGGTAATACCGGTTTCCGATTTTGTAGGACTAAGTAAAATCCTCTCATTTTTAAAGAAATTAAGAGCGGAGTGTTTTCACAAGCTTTCTTGCGATGCCTTTTGTTGCAACCTTCTGTTGCATATTGAAGGCATCGCTTAACAGTAATCGAACCTGCTGTATTTGGAATCATATCTTGGCTTTTTTTCTCATCCTTCTTTTACTGAAGGATTTGCCGGAAGATAACGAGACGATCGATTCGTTGTCTGTATATTAATCTGATAACTCGCATACCGTAAAGAGTATATAATTAGTTCTATAAAGGGTGAATCTGGATCATTATTACCTATTGGATTATTGCTTCCGTCGTTTCCGGAACAACCTGAAAACATAAAACCAACGATTATCTTGAAACTCATATAAACTTAATCTGGTTTATATGGAAATGTTGCTCTTATTAAGAGCAATTGAGTGGTAGTTAATTACAATAAAACGTTAATAAGTAATGTAAAACTTTATTCTGTCATATTCATATATTATACAATTCTTAGAAAACCGTGTTTTATTATAGAAAACAGTAGAGTTATCATATTATACTATCAGGCAATTATTCAGTTCAGTTGATCCTTTTTTGTTCCAATGCAAGAGGGATAAACTCACGCAATTCTTGAAATAAGCTTCATCGCAGATGTTAACACTGATTAAACAATTGACTTACCAAAGTAAAGACGTTTTAATTTTGAACAATTAAGACCGTTAAGGAGAGGAATCATTTGAAAAAAAGGAAAATCCGCCTACTAAAAGAAATCATATTTATTATATGTGATATTTCGCTGTGAATAATTGATATGCGAATTCTGATTCCGTTAATATTTATATTCATGACATATTCAGCAATACCTGCGGGTAATATCTATACTTTCGGACCGTCGCTCGGCGCAACGGGAAGAGCTCGCGACTACCATCCTGTCTGGACTTTTGATTTTACCGCGGTTTGGGCCGATTTAAGAGGATATGAATCATCTTCACTTCCTGCACTGAGCTGGCCGAAAATGCCGGTTCTCTGGACATCCTTCGGATTGAAACAGGTTATATCATCAATAGATAATTTTCCGGTTATTTGTTACGGTGAGATCGGCGGATATTATTTTATTAATGCCGGGGTCGGATACAGTTACCCGCTGAAAAAGTATAATAATGGAAAAGGAGCTCACCTGTTTATGGGTATTCCTCTTCCTCTTTTTGATAGCGGTCTGTTCATTGAGCCGTATGGACGGGTTATGTTGAAGAGAAAAGGTGAAAGAGAATATGGTGTTCTGATAAAATATTTCTTAGAGTGAAGAATCCGGCGCATTCGTCAAATAACCGCCGTGAGGGAACCGTATTCACTCTCGATTTCAATATATGACATCACCATTTATGATTCGTCCGCGTGAATTTTATAAATAACTTGGGATACTTTCGCGGCGCATAATTTCCTCTGATGAGAACATACTCATGATCCATGTTCTTTTTCAGTCATAACATTCTACACGCAGGATTATACCGTAAAAGAGCGAAGCCCTTTTTACACATTTATTTCTTATTGATTATTATTAAGTATCATAATAAAATGTTAATAATTAATTCGAATAATATTTCGGAGGATATATGAGAAAAACCGCGTTACTGTTGAGTTTTGTTTTTATATTGATCTGTGCCTGCGCCGGAGGTTCCGCAGTAAAAGAGCCTGAGACTATAGAAAAACCAACTTCAAAAGGCGACTTCGGTAAAGGCAAAACAGAAAGAAGCGAAGAACTGGAAGTTCGCGGCGGCAAAACTGGTGCGGATGATATTGGCTCTGTAACTGCGGGAAAACCAAAGACTATGGATAAGGATTACTCGGCAGAATTAAAAAAATCCTCTCCTGAACGACCGCCTTCCGAAGTTTCTTCTCCCAGAAAAAACGGAGGTGCTTCGGCGTCGGGACTGAAGGCTTCATTCTCAGATGATAATAAACAGTACGGTTATTTTATAAAATTTCTTGAAGATTATAATAAGGCAAATCATCATCCGATTAATGTTTCCGAGCGCATTATAATCAGGGTTGTTGATTCCGAAGATAAATCCGTTGCGAATGCTCTTGTAAAAATAAAAGCCGGATCAAAAGAAATAGCATCCGGCAAAACCTATTCTGACGGCAGCTTTTTGTTTTTTCCATCCGAACATAAAACAAATGATGCCGCTTATAATTGCGAAGTGACTTACTCCCAGAACAAAAAAACAGTAACGATATCGCGGAAGGGAAGCCGTGATGTTAAAGTGAAACTTGATACCAAGAGGATTTCTCAGAAAAGGATTCCGCTCGATCTTCTTTTTATAATGGATACTACCGGAAGTATGGGTGAGGAAATCGCACGTTTGAAACAGACGATTGAAATAATTAATAATAATCTCGCCGCGATGCCCGCTAAACCTGAAATCCGTTTCGGAATGATTCTTTACCGCGATAAGGGCGATGAATATGTGACAAAAATAATTCCTTTAACTTCCGATCTTGACGGATTTCAGAATGAACTTGCGAAGGTTGAAGCGAACGGCGGAGGTGATACGCCTGAAGATCTTCAGAGTGCGCTTGATGATGCTGTAAATAAGATTGAATGGAATAAAAACGGTATACGTCTGATTTATGCGATTACTGATGCGGCGCCGCATCTTGATTATGAGCAGAAGTTTACATATGTTGATGCTGCACGCGAAGCCAGAAAAAAAGGAATCAAGATTTTCTCTGTGGGAACAGGAGGTCTTGATCTTGACGGAGAATATGTGCTCAGGCAGATTTCACAGTACACTTACGGAAAATATATTTTTCTTACGTATGGGGAAAAAGGTGAAAGTGAGGGCGGTGTTGAAGGAAGCGTCAGTCATCACACGGGAGCCAATTTTCAGACGGATAAACTTGAAGCGATAATCATAAAATTTGCAAAAGAAGAGCTTTCTAATCTTTCTGACAAACCGCTTGAAAAAGATGAAGAATATATCGAAGCGAAAAAGATTGAGTCCGAAAAGAATGAAGAAACATTGAAGAAACTTTTTGATATGGCTCTTTCGCAGCTTGTAGATTACTCGACGATTAAGATAGATGCAGGTACTCCGGTAAGCCTTCTTCCGGTAATCACTTCCGACAATAAATACGCCGCTAATGCGGAATATTTTACAGAGCAGGCTAATTTTTCTATAGCGGCTAACAAAACGTTTAAGCTTGTTGAAAGAAAGAATTTACAGAAGATTCTTGAAGAAATAGAATTTCAAAATACGGGAATAACATCAGAGGAAAGCGCTGAAAAACTCGGGAAAATGTTAGGCGCTAAAATTCTGATAGGAAGCAATCTTTATTCGAAAGAAGGATATTATGAGCTGTTTATAAAGATGTATCGTGTTGAAACAGGAGAGATTCTATCAGTAAACAAGATGCGTATAGATAAGGCTCTGGGTTTAAGTAAATAATAGAGAATGAAATTATATTGAAAAATCCGGTAGATATTAATTTGCATTTGTCGATGTTTGCAAGAAGTTTTGTTTTAAAAGAAAAAATCGACAGATGGGAAGATTTGCTGATTCGACGGGCTTCAAAAATTCATAGAAAGTCGTCGCAGATATTTGATCATCTTGATTTTAATTATTGTAAGCCCTGTGATGATATTGCAGCTGCTGCTAAAGATACAACTTCCGGGGTTTATTATGGTTTTCATTGGGAGCCTGAAGTAATAACTTTCAAAGAAGCTGTTGAAAAGGGTGACTGCCAAAACGCTATTTTTTCAATAGATCCCGGAAAGTTTTGTGTTTTCTTCTTTCATGAAGGGTTGAATTATATTTGTAAAAGATGATTATTTTTTCTGAAGAATTATGAATGGATTTAAATCACAAATTTTATATGATCAACAGTAAACAATTTCTGCGAATTCTCGGCAAAATATGTTCTTCCAGAAACAACTAATCATGAGATCAAATAACCGGGATAAGAAAGTATAAAATGCCTGAGAATATTACAGAGAAAAGAACTGATTGATGATACTGGTTCTATAATTATTAGAATCATTCAAATTAAGCATGATGATACTGTTTCGAAAATGATAAGTCTTGCCGGTTCGAAAAATCATGAAAAACTTTTAAGATGATTATTTGTGAAAGCTGTTGGCGAAGGTTTCAGCAGAAGAATTTGGCCGATTATTAGTTAATATTCTGCATGGCGTGGAGAAATGGGCATTGATCATAAATTAGCAGGATAAATATTTCCTGAACTGAATCGCGATAATTAAAAGAATAATTATTATTTATTTCTTACCGATTATATTTTTAATTATTCTTATGTCTTTTTTCTCAAAAACAAGACATATAACGAGAAGAATGTAAACTGCTGATATGATAATGCCGCCGAGAATCGGGTTTAATCCTTTTGTAAAATTATAACTAACAACCGCACATATTCCAGCTATTGATATCATCTTTATGACATTGATAAAGTGTTTTTTAAATTCAATAATCTTATTTTTCTTCAGATACCATGTATAACTTAAACTAAGAAATACCTGAGTTGCGATCACTGCAACGGCAGCCCCTGTCATTGTAAAAAATTTAATAAGTACGGCGTTTAATATAACATTAACAATCAATGCTTTTATTAATATCCGGGTTCTTTCTTTTTGCTTATCCATGCCCGTCATAATTGAATCTGATATGATAAACAGGCTGGGTATTGCCAAAGCAATTATTCTTAAAGGCTGTGCAGATGGAAGAAACTTCTTTCCGTAGATAAGAAGTACTATTTCTTCAGCATAAAAGAAAGTGATGATGGAGATATAGAAAGAAAGAACTATCAGTATTTTTGAATAAGTATCATAAACGAACTGATATTTATTTTTATCTTCCTTATGTTTATAAAGATAAGAAATCAAAACTCTTCCAAGACTTCCGGGAACGAATATCAAAGAAGAAAAGAAGATAAAAGCGTTGGAAAAAAAACCGCCGTATATAGGCGCTGTAAGGACAGGAACAAGCATCACGTTTAAGCGGTATAATGAATTCTGAATCACATTTCCTAATCCGAAAAAGAAAGCAAAATTCAGAAATTCCTTAAACTTGGCAAAGGAGAAACAAAATACATATTTATTAGTTACATATATGATGAAGCCTGTTGTAAAAGCTATAACTATCAGCATTCTTGATAAAGCTATATGATAGTAATTTCCTGCGAAAAAAACAACCAGAGCTGTTGACAAAAGAAATAAAATCGAGAAGCAGCTATTGATTATGCTCGAACTTCTGAATTTATCATGCGCCGTAAATATTGCATAAAACGTGCTCATGTAATCATTTCCAATTCTGACAATTCCGAAAATTAATGTCAGATATATAATGTCAAATTGACCGGTAGGATAATAAATAAAATATAGAGAAATACAAAGTGCAATATAGCTCAATACGGCAAGCCCGGTTTTAATGAGAAAAGCATTTGTAATATGGTTTCTTTCGTGCTCGGGATCTTTTATGATCATCCTTACAAGTGTTGTATTTATTCCTATGTCGGAAAACATTGCAAAATAAGTTGCAAAACCTAATGCTGTTGCATATTCTCCGAACCTTACTTCTTTCAAATAGCGGGATACAATTATGTTTATAATAAAAAAGGCAAATTTATTAATAATAGTCTCGGAAATAACAAAAACTGTATTTAAAAAGATTATTTTCTTGTTATTTGACTTAGTCATTTTAAAATTATTGATGATCCCGGATTTAGTAAAGTTAAAGTAATACCTATTAATGCAGAACATAAAAAGTTCAGATTTTACTGCATAAAGTGTCAACAGTTTTTCTTCGGTTCAGCCGTCTGATAAATTACTAGATTTAAGCGGAAAATATGGGTTTATTAATATAGTTATTCGCTATCCGCTTTTAATTCTGATATGATTCGAGTGCGGATATATTAGTTTAATAATTTGTTTACTTGAATATTTTTCTTTTCAATTTTCGTAAAATAAATTTAATTATTAGAATTAAACTTATAATGACTAATGCATATGGAAGAAGGAAAAGAATAACAGGGACTACTGTCTGCAAACTGTATTCAAGAGCGGTTTTCGCCTCTCCGCAGCCGATAAAAAAACATCCTAAAAGACTTTTTGTTTTTACTACATCTAAATGTATTTGTGAATAAGCAATATTTTTATTTATGAGATTCTTTTTCTCTGCATCCTCTTTATATGAATTAATATCAAACTCTCCGGCTCTCATATTGATGGAATCTATTGGATAATTGTCTTTTATCCATTCTATCATTTGCATAAAATCAGAGGAAGGAAGAAGTATAATCATATTGCCGTTTTCATCGGATTTTCCTCTATTGTTCCATTCTTCAGAAATAATCATGGCATTAAAATCAGGCAGTTTTTTGTAAACATTACTTCTTAATTCATCAGGGTTATTAAACTCAATATTCAAAAATGCTGTTTTGGATATATCAGTTCTGGAAAATAAATCTTTATCATTTGATTTGTTTTTTTCTCGGTTAGAGCAGGATAATAAAGAGATAATTATCACGAAAATGCAGATGTGTTTAGACATTAATGTATAATCTCCTTTTGTAGATATAATGCATTAGTTGATAATTGAACGCTGATTGTTTGTACTTCAGTTATTATATAATAGTCAAGTTCAAAAAGATTTCGTATCGTCATGAATTATCAATATTTTTCACAGCCGCTTCACTCTCTTTTCATAGTTTTTTCACATTAACCCTTAGTTTTAATCCCGAATTTGATTTTCAGCAAAATTTCAGGAGGAGAAATGAGAGGTGATAATTCTATCTTGGATAATTTTCTATGGAAAGTTATTTGTATAATCAGAAATCTTTACCGGAGCAGAAAGATTCTATCTGCAGTAGCCTTATTTTTTATTCTTAATACTATAGGTAAAATATATCCGGATCTTGTTAACAGTCTGTTTCTTGTGCCGTCGGGTATTCTTTCATCAGTTTACTTAATGTCTCCGATGACTGAAGAAGGCGGTTTTAATATCATTCATACTTCTTTTGGCACTGTCCGGCTGATAGATTCATGCAGCGGTTTCATTTTCTTTGTTATTGCTTTCAGCATGATTTTTTATTTGAGACTCAAAAAGCTTTCTTTTATGGAAACGGTTTTGTCGCAGATTCTTCTGGCTTTGCCGGTATGGATTGTCTGCATTGCAGTAAATTCAATAAGAATTGTTTCTGCTTTATACGCTTCTTCATTTGCGGGAAAACACTTAAACAGTTCATTTCATTCTGTCATTCACATGTCTGTCGGAATGATGATTTTTATTCCGGCATTACTTCTTATTTATAAAATATACGGGAGAATTTCAAATGAAAAAGAATATATCATTGATTGATTTAAAAGAATTTGTTTCAGGTAAATTATTCGCAGCAGTATTCCTTTTGCTTCCGCAATTGTTTCTTTTTGCAGTAAATGCGAATTCGTTTTATATTATATCAAAAAATAATTTGTCGGAATTAAATCTAAGAGTTGTTCTCGTAATTTTTATTTTGCAATTTCTGCCTTTTCTTTTTGCTTCAATCATTTTCAGGGAATCGGTAATTCAAAAAAATAGAAAAGCTTATATCCCGGTTATATTAAACGTCTTACTCATGTTATCTGCCTGTGCATTTATGGGATTTTATTTTCTTGAAAATTATAAGATAATTGGAAGATTCTCTTCTAAGCTTATAATTGATGATCACCTGTTATATCTTCAGTTTGCATGCATGGCTTCATCAGTGATTTTTCCTCTATTATCCGCTTCGCTGTGGAGGATAGAAAAAAGTTCGATTAAAGAAATTGTTCTCATTTCTATTTCCGGAATTCTTTTCCCATTATTATGGTTTGGTCTTTTAGGCTTTATTTCAGCTTTTATCGGTGCGTTTTATTCTTCGTCATCAAATCTGATTGGCGGCAGCTTCATTTTAATATTTTTGGCATGCTCTCTTTTCTCATTAATTGCCTTTGTGCGTATACTTTCATTCATTATAATGAAAACAGAAAAATACAAGTTTCAAAGGAATCTTTTTATAGGAATAGTTGC
>DAOMHE010000033.1:13322-15944 GCA_035430785.1 Spirochaetota bacterium
GGAAAGACTTCCGTTTATATTCTCAAGTATTTGGAAAAATGAAGACCACAGCTCTTGTGACTGGTTTAATTCTTGTTCTGCCGTCGTTTTATGCGGCAAAAAAATATATTGAATATAAAGTTCTTCAGAATGCTTCTCAATATGTTCTGAACGAAAAGTCGGATGAAGAATTGAAGTATCCTTTGTTTATGGTAAAAGATTCATTATCAAATATGTACCGGGATAAAACAGGTAAAGGGCTTCCTGTTCTTTCATCAATTGCGGTACAGGTTTCAAAAAAAACTCTGCCTCAAAATAGAATGGATGAAATGTTTGAAGTTTTTTTCGGAGATTCTACACGCAATATTTTAGAAAATATAAAGGGTATAACTGATTTTTCTGTTTTCGGAAGCCGTGCGTATAATGTCAGGGAATCCTTTATTGTTAAAAAAGAGAAAATACTTTCTGATGCTTTAATAGAATCCGTAGATGAAGTATTTTCTTCTGTTGAAGGAAGTACTGAAAAACATTCAGTAAAAATTAAAATGAAAGAATTAACAGGAGAATCCCGAAATGACGGTTTTCGCGGAAAAATTATAATTCCGGACGGTGTTTTTGTGTCAGGACTTAAACTTAAAATCGGAGATAAATTCGAACAGGGAAGAATTTATGAAAAGACAAGTGCCGTCTGGGTCTTTAATGAAATTAAAAGACGCGCACAGGATCCGGCAGTAATTTATTATCATTCTGATAATGAATTGAGATTTGATGTTTTTCCTTTTCGGGAAAATGAAAAAAGAGAGTGTATTGTAGAATTTATCTGCCCAAAAGGTTCATTGTCGAAGATTAAATTTCTATGCCAGACGGGAACTTCAGATAATCATTTTTTGCAGGAAGAAACGGTCAAATTAAACTCAACATCAGAACCTAAACTTCTTAAAACTGAAAACGATTACGGGTCTGTATTTTATATTCCGGAATCAATTGCGAAAAATATCAAAATTAAAAACCGCAAACCTGTTCTTTATATAATTGCGGATATATCAAAAGATTCAACCATAACTAAACATGATATTATTTCGACGGCTGATTATGTTAAACGGAATAACCCGGAAATTGAATCCGCAAGTATCTGTTTTGTTAATTACATTGTAAATGAAGGAAAACAACTTTCAGTCAGCAGTTTGAAAGATGAAATAAAAGAAAAAGAATCATTTACTAAAAATGGAAAAAGAGGAGGTTTCTTTTATAAAAAAGCAGTTCATACGATTTCATCCAGATATGATTTATCAGAAAGCGAATACCCGGTTTTTGCGATAGTTACTCCCTCAACTGAAGAAATTTTATCGGAGTATGAAAGCATTTCAGCCATGCTTCAGCCTGATGCAAAAGGTTTTTATCTCACATCCAATGGAATGATCTTTATTTCTGAAATCGAGAAATCATCTAAGGGAGTTCGCCATGTATTATTCGGAAATGGAGTGAGTTCAGTCTTTCCAGGTGATGATTCAATAATATATTTCGCTGAAAAAAATGCATTAGATTCTATTTCCTATACTGATACAAAAGGAAATTTCCGTAAATTATATGCTGAAAAAGCAGAAGGAATAATAAAAACAGCATTCGATCTTTATTGCGAAGATAAAATAAAAGGAAATTCTGACGGAGAAGTTTTCAAAAGTCTTATTGAAAGTTCAAGAAAATCCGGAATTATCACTTCAAGCACTTCTTACATTGTGGTTGAAAATGATACTCAATGGAAGGAACTCGAAAATAAAGAAAAAGAAATTCTTGATAATGAGTATGCCGAAACGTATAATTCTCCTGAACCGGGAGCTTTAGCCATAATTTCTGTTCTTGTTATTGTTCTTGGTCTGATGAAACTTAAACGGAGAAGATTAGAGCAGTAATCTTAACGTGCTGTCTTCTCCCGGATTATTGCTGGACAAAGAATGCGGCACATCTCTGATTGACTTAACAATTGTAGCAATGGGGAAGTCCGTGAGAACCGGACACAGTCGCGCTACGGTAACGGGGATCAACCCCGGAGTCCGATTACCATACAATTGCCAAGTTTTTGTCGCGTCAGCAAAAAGGAGGAAAGATGCAGACTAAAAGGATTAAATCCTTTGTGACGGGATTCCCGCGCATTGGAGAAAAACGCGAGCTTAAAAAAGCTCTGGAAGAATTCTGGGATAAAAAAACCGAATTCTCTTCACTCGAGGCAATTGCTTCACAGCTCAGAAAACGGCATTGGAATTATCAGAAAGATGCCGGAATCGATTTTATCAGCAGTAATGATTTCAGCTATTATGACCAGATGCTCGACATGTGCGTTATGCTGAATGCTGTTCCTGAACGGTTTGCCGGCATTTCAAGCTCTCTCGAAAGATACTTTGCTATGGCAAGAGGGAACGAAAGTTCTACAGCTATGGAAATGACTAAGTGGCTCAATACAAACTACCACTACATCGTTCCGGAGCTTTCGGCAGAGACTGTCTTCCGCCTCAATCCGCAAAAAATCATTTCCGAGTATACGGAAGCCAAATCAGCCGGAATCAAAACAAAAATCAATATCATCGGACCTTTAAGTTTTCTTGGTCTGGCAAAGACTACGGATGGTAGTGATAATTTCAAACTGCT
>DAOMHE010000034.1:0-13652 GCA_035430785.1 Spirochaetota bacterium
TCCGCGGCGAGCAGTAACATAAAGAACGCCGTAACTTTTATCACCGAGCATTTTGATTCGTTCATCTCCTACGCCGGGAGAGATTACCTGAATGACGCCGATTCCGTTTTTTTCAGCAATTTCAGCCAGACCTTCATCTGAGCCGTAAGGAAGATCGGGAACGATGAAAGCATCGGCTCCGTTCTCTTTTGCCTTCTTTACAAATCTTTCAATTCCGTATTTATAAACGATATTCGCGTAAGTCATAATTATGACGACTGCATCAGTTGTTTCTGAAAGTTCCTTAACAATTTTAAATCCGTCTTCAACGGTGAATCCTGCATCAATCGCCTTGTAGCTCGCGCCTTCGATAACTTTTCCGTCGGCAGAAGGATCAGAAAATGGAAACTGAACTTCGATGAAATCCGCGTGACGGCAGATTCCCTTTGCAGCTTTCAGCGAGCTTTTTACATCGGGATATCCCCCGACTATATGACCCATGAGCGAAATCTTTTTATTTTTAATCTGTTCAAGCTTCTTATTCATTTCCATAACGCGCTACCTCCTCCTTGAGAAACTGAACCCATGTGTCGCCGCCTAATGCGTGCGCGGTGATGAATATGTCCTTGTCTCCGCGGCCTGACATATTAGCGACAATGACCTTGTCCTTTGACATCTTCGGCGCGATTTTAATTACTTCAGCAAGAGCATGGCTCGATTCAAGCGCCGGAATTATTCCTTCATTCTTCGCGAAGAATTTCACAGCGTTTAATACTTCATCATCATACGCCTTCGCATATTCAATTCTCTTAGTTTCCGCAAGATAAGCAAGTTCAGGACCGAGACCAGCGTAATCGAGACCTGCGCTTATTGAATGAGTTACTGCAAGCTGTCCGGAATCATCCTGAAGAAACAGTGATTTATAGCCCTGAACGATTCCCATGTCGGCGCCTTTTCCTGCGACACGCGCGGCATGTTCTCCGGGATTGTCTCCTTTTCCTCCGGCTTCAACACCTATCAAACGTACGTCTTTTTCTTCAATGAAATCCGCGAAGAATCCGATTGAGTTTGAACCGCCTCCAACGCAAGCGACCAATACATCAGGCAGTTTATTTCCGTAGGCGAAAATCTGTTCCTTCACTTCACGTCCGATGACGCGCTGAAATTCGCGCACCATATCGGGATACGGACACGGCCCGAGTGCACTTCCTATTATATAATGAGTATCGCTTTTGCGGGCAGTCCATTCTCTGAATGCTTCGTTTACAGCGTCTTTCAGCGTTTTAGTTCCGCTTGTAACAGGCGTAACCTTCGCTCCGAAAAGTTCCATCCAGTAAACATTCGGACGCTGGCGCGCGATGTCCACTTCTCCCATGAATATTTCGCAGTCGAGTCCAAGCCGCGCGCATGCCGACGCTGTCGCAAGTCCGTGCTGACCGGCACCGGTTTCAGCGATGATTCGCGTCTTTCCCATTCTTTTAGCAAGAAGAGCCTGCCCTATCGCGTTATTTATTTTATGAGCTCCGGTATTCGCCAGTCCTTCAAGTTTGATATAGATCTGCGCACCGCCGAGAACACGTGTCGCATTTTCAGCGAACAATAAAGGCGTCGGACGTCCGACGAAATTTTTTAAAACATAATTAAATTCTTCAATGAACGATTTATCGTTAATCGCTTTCTTGAATTCAGCCTCAAGCTCCTTAATAGCCGGGCGAAGTATTTCCGGAATGTACTGTCCTCCGTACTCTCCGAAATATCCTGTCATTTTATCAGCATCAAATTTCATCAAATGCTCCTTTTTAAACTATCAAAAAGAGAAACCATTTTCTCTTTGCTTTTCTTTCCGGGAAATTCTTCGACTCCCGAACTGATATCTATCAATGCCGGAGTAAATCTTTCTTCTATTCCGGCCGCGTTGTCTGAGTTAATTCCGCCGGCGATATAAAGATTTCTTTTCCTTCCTGATGAAGCAAGAAATGAATTTATATCGACAATCACTTCTTCTTTAATTCTGATTCCGCTTCCGCCCTTAGTTTCGGATTTGGAATCCAGTATCGTAAAGCGGCTTTTGCTTTTCACTTTTGCTTCATGCGCACTTGAAATGTTCAACGCGCGGCACCAAAAGTAATCCGCATTCTCAAAATATTTTTCATCGAAAGAATCACCATGAAGCTGAACCGCGTCAATGATTCCGTTTCTTGCAAGTGCAAAAATTCTTTCATCAGGCTCGGTAATAATAACTGATTTAAAAGTTTTTAACTGCGGAGCAATTTTCTCAATCGCCTCAGCAGAAAGTTTGCGTTTGCTTTCAGCCGCGACGAATCCGCAGATATCGGCTCCAAGCTTTTCTGCGAAAAGCGCGTCTTCTGCGTTGGTGAGTCCGCATATTTTAACTGAAAGTTTTTCTTCAAGCATTGCCTTTTTAAAATGTGCTGAAAAGAATCTGTTCGGTTTTTTTATTCCGGCCGCTATTCCGGCTTTTACTTCCTTTACTTTTGTCGAGTTTCCGCTTTTAACAAGCGATGTTCCGACTAAACATCCGGCAAAACCGCTTGAAGCTGCAACATAGGCATCATAAAACGATTCTATGCCTGATTCAAATATAACCTTTCTTCCTCGAAGTTTTTCCATGAGAGCCAGCGGATAATTCTTATCGATGACGAATGTATCGAGATTGCGTGAATTTATTCCGATCACTTCTGGATTAAGTTTTAAAGCAAGATTCATTTCTTCTTCGTCATGTATTTCAACAAGCGGAAGAAGTCCGAGTGAAAGTGCCCTGTCATAGATTTTCTTCATCGTGTCAAAATCATCCATGAACATCGCCGTAATCACAAGCACAGCGTCAGCACCCGCGCGGTATGCGATGTTAACCTCATCCTCATGCTGAATAAAATCTTTTCTTAAAATTGCCGCATTCGGAAAGCGTTCTTTGACTGCCATAAGATCATCGAGCGAACCTCCGAAATAATCTTCTTCTGTAAGAACAGAAATCATTCCGGCGCCAGACGAAAGATATATTTCTGCAAGGGCGCATGGATCAGAAATCTCTCCGATTGAACCTGCTGACGGCGACTTTCGTTTTATTTCGGCTATTAACAAACCGTCTTCAAAAGAAGGTCTAACAAGAGGAACTTTTCTTTCGGAAGGGATATTCCGTCCGAAAGTCAGCCCTTTCTCTTTAAGCGAAATCATTCTTCTGTCATATATTTCACGGAGAATCTTTACCATTTCTCAGTCCTTTCTTTTTCCGGCATCGACAAATTTAGCAAGAAGCTCTTTCGCCTTACCGCTTTTAATTACTTCCTTCGCGTGATGATAACCGTCTTTGATTGTGTCAGTTATTCCATATACGTAAAACGCAGCACCGGCATTAAGTGCAACAAGTTCCGCGCGGTTATGCTCTTCACCGTTTAATATATCAATGGCGATTTTTTTATTCAGTTCAGCATCGCCGCCTGCAAGAAGAGAATGTTCTGCATAATCCAGTCCAACTTCATGCGGGGTAAAAACATAGCTTTTAATCCAGCCATTATTGAGCTCTGTTATTTTTGTCGGTGCGCAAAGAGATATTTCATCATATCCGTCCATACCGGAAACTACCATCGCGCGTTTTAGTCCGAGCAGGCCTAGCGCCTCGCAGACAGTTTCGGTGTATTCCTTATCAAACACGCCGATTATCTGATGTGTTGCGTGCGCCGGGTTAGAAAGCGGACCGATTAGATTGAACGCGGTTTTAAATCCGAGCGCTGCTCTCGCCGGTCCCGCGAAACGCATCGCGCTGTGAAATTTTCTCGCGAAAAGAAAAGTTATTCCAAGTTCCTTATATGTTCTTATACAGTCTGAAATATCGGCTTCAACATTTATCCCGAGTTTCTCAAAAAGATCCGCACTTCCGGAAGCACTTGTAATTGCCCGATTTCCATGTTTAACTACTTTTGCTCCGCCTGCGGCAACGACAAGGGAGGATATTGTTGATACGTTAAAAGTCTTTTTTGCCGATCCGCCTGTGCCGCATGTATCAAGACGTATTTCGTCTTTTTCCGGTGCCGGAAAACTAATCGCCTTTTTCTTTAGAACAGAAGCGAAACCTGCGAGTTCCTCGGCAGTTATTCCCTTCATTTCAAGCGATGTAAGAAGAGAACCTATCTGCGCATCCGTCATGTTTCCTTCGGTAAGCTCGTCCATCACATCATAAGCTTCGCTGAAACGGAGATGCTCTCGTGAAAGTGATTTTTTGAGATATGCTTTTACCGGAACCGATTCTCTTCTGTAATGAAGAAAATTCATTATCATCTTCTCTCCGTCAACGGTTCCGATTGATTCGGGATGAAACTGCATTCCGGCAAGCTGAAACTCCTTATGTTCAACAGCCATAACTTCACCGTCGTCGGTTTTCGCGCATATTTCAAAACAATCCGGAATATCTTTTTCCTTTCCGGCGAGTGAATGATATCTCGTAACAGCCGAACCCTGCGGAATGTTACGAAAAAGCCCCTTACCGCTGTGAGTAATTTTCTCAACCTTTCCATGAACGATTCTCGCTGCATTGACTATCGGAACTCCGAAAGCTGCAAGTATCGCCTGATGACCAAGACATACTCCAAGTATAGGATATTCTCCCTTTAGCTGTTTTATTACCTCTATACAGATTCCTGCTTCATGAGGTGTTCCCGGACCGGGAGATAAAACTATATGAGTCGGATTGATTTTCCGAATTTCATCGATTGTAATTTTATCGGAACGGACAACCTCTATCTGATAATTCAGTTTTCTGAACACCTGGTAAAGATTATAAGTAAATGAATCATAGTTATCCAGCATCAGTATCATATCAATTCTCCTCCGCGCAAAGATTGAGCGCGTTAAGAAGCGCCATCATTTTATTCTGTGTTTCTTCATATTCTTTTTCGGGTTCAGAATCATAAACTATTCCGGCGCCTGCCTGAAGATATATTGTATTTCCTATATGGACAGCCGAACGAATGACTATACAGCTGTCAAAATCACCGTTGCGCTCAAAGTAACCGATGAGTCCGGAATATACTCCGCGCTTTTTCTGCTCAAGTTTCTCGATTGTTTTTATTGCCTGAATCTTCGGCGCACCGGAAACAGTTCCGGCAGGGAACGTAGCCTTTATCGCGTCTTTCGCATCTTTTCCCTTTTCAATCTTTCCCTGAACTTCACTGACGAGATGCATTACACGCGAATATTTTTCGATGACCATGCTCGCAGTCACATTAACGCTTCCGCCTATGCTGATTTTTCCTACGTCATTTCTTCCGAGATCAAGAAGCATGAGATGTTCTGCATTTTCCTTAATGTCTTTTTTAAGTTCCTCTTCCAGAAGAATATCCTGAGCCGCATCTTTTCCGCGTTTGCGCGTTCCGGCAATCGGACGTACAGTTACGTTTCCGTTCTTGTATTTCACCATCACTTCAGGAGAAGCCCCGTAAATGATGTATGATCCGTAATTCAGAAAAAACATGTACGGAGAAGGGTTACTTCTGCGGAGATTTCTGTATGCGTTAATAGGTTTTACATCGCTTTCAATTTCCGTAGTACGCGAAATAACGCACTGAATCAGATTTCCTTTATATATCTCGTCTTTAATTTTGACGACATTGTCCATGTATTCTTTTTTTCCGTCAGGAGAAACTATTTTTGCAGTAAATGGCGTCTCTTCCGGCATTTTGTTCGCTGAAGCTTTTATACGCGATTCAAGCTTTGAAAGAAGTTCCTCAGTATCAATTCCTTCCTCGCCTGAATATCTCACAGTCACTATCAAAGCATCGTCATGAGAATGATCGAACACCATAAAAGACCGACCGAAAATAAATGCCGAATCATAAATATTCCGATAATTTTCTTTGGTAAATGAAATGTCTTCAATCTCGTCAAAGAATTCATAACCAAGATAACCTGAGCCTCCTAAAGGAACCGGAAATGTTGAAAACTCTTCAAGCACCGGTGCTTTTTCTCTTAAAGAAGAAATAAGCTCCAAAAAACCCTCTGACTGAACTTCATCAGATTTTCCGTTTCTTACTATATAATATTTCTTTCCTTCTTTAGCCGCGGTAAAGGCCTCATCCAGAATGAGAATCGAATACTTTCCCTTGCCTGTCTCATGATAAGCCGATTCGAGAAGCATCTTTCCGTTAAGAGAATCGAGAATTCCCACGGGAGTATAGCAGTCTGCGGCAATTTTCTTATAGCTTACTGCTGACGGTGTATTATGTGAAAACATAAAATCTCCAATTGGTCAGAATCGGCTTTCCGCCGGTGTTTCTATATATAGAAACACCTGTATTTCTGACAAGCTTTTTTTTAAGGGGATTCTAATTAATTCAGACGACTTGCAATTAACTCACTTTTCATGAGAGAATTGCTCTCTAATGAAAAAATTGACTGTAGCATTTTTTTATAAATATTCAGTTTTGTAAAAATTTTTCTTGTTTGACGGATACGAGAAATTTGTAATTTTCTATGAAACTTCAGCCTATTTTAACCTTTGATCTCAAATATACTATATAGCGAAGGTATTTATCTAATTCATTGAAAAATTCAGATACAGAGTATCTTTTTCCCGTTTCAATTATTGGACGAATCCATTGTTTTATGAAGATAAATTATTGAGAGTCTGGAATATCTCACTTACAATCATTTCCAATGAAGAAACCAATTCCCGTTTGATTCACGATCAACAGTTTCTTGAGATTCAAACCCTATATATACACGATTTCTACCACTAATTGGATAATTGTTTTCCTCTAATATTTTCCTGAGTTTCTTCATGAGATCTGAATCTTTAACTAATCGATCTCTTTCTTTATCAGATAATACACAAATCCAATATGATAAATATCTGGGATGAATATAGTTTGCTCCATAATGTGTAATCCTGAATTTTTCTTTAATTACATCTTTAACAAAATCATGCATTGCTTTTTCAATTTTATTGGTTATTACTTCTATATCTGATTCCGATTTATACTTCTCAATAATATTTTTAGCCATTATTGCCTCGTTAAACAAATATTCTGTATTATTCTTTGCAAGTGTCGATAAAATATTTTAGTGGAATTTTCAACAATATTTCAAATGTCCAATTGAACAATAAAAACATTATTAATTTATTGTTCATTGACTTTAATATTTGTTTTCATTATCTCTTTTACATTTGGATGCTATAGTTAATCAAAATTTTCAGAAAATCTTCGTAATAAATAGATCCACTACTTCTATTAGAATTAGAACAATAATTATCCACTCAAGAATGTTGCTCATCTTGTGCTGATGAACTTCTATAAATATTGAAAGATTTTCTTCAATGTTTTTAAATGACGCCTGAACTTCTTTAAAACGCGACTTTAGATCAAACACGCGGATAAGTCCCGTATGTATCTCATCGAGATATTTACTGTCCCATACGATATCCGGAACGTCAAAAATATACAGATTATCGATAATTCTGTTTTTTGAATTGAGAGTCTTTCCGACAAATTTAAGCATGTTTTTCTTGGAAATCCCCATTCTTCCTGTTTTCTCAAGCTTATCTGCAAAACGGTTAACTGATTCAAGTAATACATCCGCTGCTTTTGAATAATAATCAAGAGCAACGGATTGCGCAAGATTCAGCATAACTATTTTTATTACATCAGGTGTTATTTCTGAAACTGTAATCTCATCAAATCCGTAGGCAGGACGTGAAACATCACCGGATTTGAGAATATAATCATCAAAAAAATCTTCATCAATTATATTCTGGCTGTATTCTTTTATAAGAGAAAGAACCCTAGTCGATTCAACATCAGACATGCCGGCAAAAGCAGCCACTCCGTAATTAAACAGATAAAGAAATCCCCCCTCCCCGACTGAATAAAAAAGTTCTGATGAAGAAGAATACAGCAAGTCTCCTGTAAAATCGGCTTTGAACTGCTTAAGAGAAATATTTTCAGAAATATGATATGCTGATATTTTAAGAGATTCAATTTTCACAATCTTACCCTCTTTCCTTCATAATATAACAGACTCTTTTTTTCAGGTTGTCAATTCATTATCGGATTCATTTTTTTAAACACTAATTGCTAAAATGAGCAAATTATCTCTTTTATCTGGAAATCTTCTTAAATATTTTTCATGACTTGGAAATGCCCGATGAAAATTTCATCTTAAAAAATCCGTTTCTAGAAAATATTTCTTTGCAAATAAAGTATATTAAAATATTTAACACAAACGAAACGAATCTTTTCTTTATTTAACATATTTGTAACAATTGAAAATAGAGCATACCCTCTTTTCATTGACAAATTTAACATAAATTTAACATTCAAAGAGGCAAAGCTACAATAAATAACGGAGGTTTCAATGTCTCATCCACTTTTACAGAAGGTAATAGACAAGAATCCCGGTGAAAAAGAATTTCATCAGGCGGTTCAGGAAGTAATCGAAAATCTTGAAGAATTTATCGAAAGCAATCCTAAGTACAAAACTCACAAAATACTCGAAAGAATGGTTGAACCTGAAAGAGTGATCATTTTCAGAGTTCCTTGGGTAGACGACAAAGGTGAAGTTCAGGTTAACCGCGGTTTCAGAATTCAGATGAACAGTGCAATCGGGCCTTACAAAGGCGGTCTCAGATTTCACCCGAGTGTAAATCTCGGCATATTGAAATTCCTCGCGTTTGAACAGGTATTTAAAAATTCACTCACAACTCTTCCTATGGGCGGAGGAAAAGGCGGATGCGATTTCGACCCTAAAGGAAAATCAGACAATGAAGTTATGAGATTCTGCCAGAGCTTCATGACTGAACTTGAGCGTCACATTGGTGCTGATCTTGACGTTCCTGCCGGAGATATCGGCGTAGGCGGAAGAGAGATCGGTTTCATGTTTGGTCAATACAAACGTCTCCGCAATGAATTCACAGGAGTTCTTACAGGAAAAGGAAGAAACTGGGGCGGAAGCCTTATACGTCCTGAAGCTACGGGTTACGGTTCTGTTTATTTTGCACAGGAAATGCTTAAAGCCCGCGGCGACTCAATGAAAGGCAAAGTAGCTGTTGTTTCCGGTTCAGGAAATGTAGCGCAGTATACAGTTGAAAAAGTAAACGCTCTCGGCGGAAAATGCGTTACACTATCTGATTCTAACGGATATATCTATGATCCTGCAGGAATCGATGCTGAAAAACTTGCATTCATAATGGAGCTTAAAAACGTTAAGCGCGGAAGAATCAAGGAATACGCAGACAAATATAAATGCGAATATGTTGAAGGAAAAACACCATGGTCAGTAAAATGCGACATGGCTTTCCCTAGTGCGACTCAGAACGAGCTTAACGGCCAGGATGCGGAAACTCTTGTTAAAAACGGATGTATCTGCGTATCAGAAGGAGCAAACATGCCTTCTACACCTGAAGCAGTTGAAGTTTTCATCAAAGCCAAAATAATGTACGCTCCGGGAAAAGCAGCTAATGCCGGCGGTGTTGCAACAAGCGGTCTCGAAATGTCTCAGAACTCAATGAGATACTCATGGTCACGAGAGGAAGTTGAACAGAAACTTCACGGAATTATGTGCAGTATCCATGAAGCTTGTGTAAAATACGGAAAAGAAAAAGACGGTTTCATAAATTACGTCAAAGGAGCCAATATCGCAGGTTTCGTTAAAGTTGCTGACGCGATGATTGAACAGGGCGTTGTATAAAATCAGCCTAAGCAAAGATTCAATAAAAAATCCCGGTCCTTGGGCCGGGATTTTTCTCTTTACGTAAAACAATAAAAATAAAGAATCGATATCGTAAAATCGAGGTGTGAATGAACAAGATACTTTTAAAGAAACAGCTTTCTGATGACGTTTTTATGATGAAAATTGAAGCTCCGCATATTGCCGAAGAAAGAAAACCAGGGCAATTCGTCATCCTTCAGCTTGATACCGATTTTGGAGAAAGAATTCCGCTGACAATCGCTGATGCCGATCCCAAAGAAGGTTCAGTAACAATAATTTACCAGGCCGTAGGAAATACCACTCACAGACTTTCTACTCTCAACGTGGGGGATAAGATTCAAAATCTTCTCGGCCCTCTCGGACAACCGACACATATAAAAAATTTCGGGTCTGTTGTTTGTGTAGGAGGCGGAATCGGAGTAGCTCCGCTTCACCCTATTGCTAAAGCTCTCAAACAGGCAGGCAATCACGTAACCGTAATAATCGGAGCAAGAAATAAAGATCTGATAATTCTTGAAGAAGAAATGAAAGCCATCGCCGATGAACTCATTATATGCACTGATGACGGATCTAAAGGACGAAAGGATCTGGTAACGGCTCCTCTTAAAGAACTCTGTGAAAAAAATCCTAAACCGGATCTTGCCGTTGCAATCGGACCTCCGGTTATGATGAAATTTGCTGCACTTACAACAAAACCATACGGAGTGCACACAGTAGTTTCGCTAAATACTATTATGGTAGACGGTACGGGAATGTGCGGAGGCTGTAGAGTAACAGTCGGCGGAGAAACCAGATTTGTCTGTGTTGACGGACCGGAATTTGACGGTCATCTGGTAGATTTCGATAACATGATGCTTCGCTTAGGTTCATATAAAGCAAAAGAAGAAGAAGACCATCACAAGTGTCATCTTGATTTGCAAATTGAACAGCTTCAAAAGAATTCATAACGGAGAATTATAATGCATATAAGCGCAGAAGAATTAAAGAAAAACGCACAATTGATTCTATCTGAAATTAAAGATAAATCGCTTTCAAACAAAGAACGCACAGCAATTCCTTTGCAGGAAATGCCTGCCCAGGATCCGAAAGTCCGTATTAACAATATGGAAGAAGTGGCGCAGGGTTATTCACGCGAACAGGCTCTTGTTGAATCGCGCCGCTGTCTTCAGTGCGCATCGGCTCCCTGCGTAGAAGGCTGTCCGGTTCAGATTAACATACCTGGTTTCATTAAGGCAATTGAAGAAGAAAACTTTGAGAAATCAATCGGTGTAATTAAAGAAGCCAGTCTTCTTCCCAGTATTTGCGGCAGAGTTTGTCCTCAGGAAAGCCAGTGTCAGGAAAAATGTACAGTCGGAAAGATTTTCAAAGATCCGAATAAATCCGTTTCAATAGGCCGTCTTGAAAGATTCGTAGCAGACTGGGAAGCATCGGAAGCCAAAAGATCTATTCCTGAAATTAAACCTTCCACAGGAAAAAAGGTCGCGGTAATAGGAAGCGGCCCTGCGGGAATTACAGCGGCGGCTGATATCGCAAAAGAAGGTCATGAAGTTGTAGTTTTTGAAGCATTTCACAAACCAGGCGGAGTAATGATTTATGGAATTCCGGAGTTCCGTCTCCCTAAGAAAATAGTTGAAGATGAAATCGAAACACTCAAAAAAATGAATGTAACGATTAAACAGAATTTTCTTGTCGGAAGAAGCCGTACTCTAAAGGATCTTCTTGAAAAAGACGGATTCTCGGCAGTATTTATCGGGACAGGAGCCGGTCTCCCTAAATTTATGGGCATTGAAGGCGAAAATCTCGTTGGGGTTTTCTCCGCGAATGAATATCTTACAAGATCAAATCTGATGAAAGCATATAAGAAAGACACTGCAGCAACTCCGATTTATCCTTCAAAAAAGGTAATGGTCTTCGGAGGAGGAAACGTTGCGATGGATGCGGCGAGAACAGCTATCCGCCTGGGCGCTGATGAAGTAAGTATTGTCTACAGACGAACTGAAGCAGAAATGCCTGCACGAATAGAAGAAGTTGCTCATGCAAAGGAAGAAGGAATAAAGTTCAGACTTCTTGAAAACGCTTCTAAAATAATCGGTGACGAAAAGGGCCGCGTTAAAGCAGTTGAACTTGTAACCTTTGAACTTGGTGAACCTGACGCAAGCGGACGCAGACGGCCTGTTCAGGTTAAGGGAAGCGAACATGTAGTTGAAGCTGATACCGTAATAGTCGCAATCGGCAATGAATCTAATCCTTTGATCAAACAGACAACTCAGGAACTTGAAGTTAACAAATACGGCAACATTATTGTTGATGAAAACTGTAAAACTTCAATGGACAGAGTCTATGCCGGGGGAGATATAGTTTTGGGTGCTGCAACTGTTATTCTCGCGATGGGAGAAGGCAGAAAAGCCGCAGCGGCGATAAACAAACTTCTATAGAACATTCAGAAAGATGATTGCAGCAGATTTATTATTTGCTTCAATCATCTTTTTATTTTCCATTTTTCCTTACCAAATCCTATTTTTTGAAAGCATAAATCTGTAAATAAAAAGCATATTTTTGAAAGACAGTAATATTTGAAAGAGTAATCTGTTGATTATTCGGAGGAGTAATCATGATAAAAGCTTCATTCAAAAAATATGCCCTTCTTGCTTTTTCAACTCTCTTTTTTTTCATCGGGATCGCATCTCTTTTTATCTTTGTGCTGAAAGAGCCATCTCCCGTACCTGTCTTTCTTTTTTTCGGAACAGTACAGTTTATATGCATGGTTCTTTTCGCTCTTCTTCCCAGGGGCAAAAACATACCGAGACAAATATCGACAGCATTAATCGGTATGACTCTTGCCGTATTTGCAGGAATCATAGGTAAACAGAATCTTCAAATCGAAGGGTTCTTTTTCTGTGTTGTCAGCGGATTCTTCGGCGGTGCAGTTGTTCATTACATGGTAGGTAAAATTCTGGGGCCTGTTGTTACGGGTCGTGCATGGTGTTCCTGGGGATGCTGGACAGCTTTCATTCTGGACTTTCTGCCTTACAAAGAAAATATTTCATGGAAAGAAGGAAAATATAAACACTTCAGATATCTGTCTTTTTTTATATCACTTGCAGCTGTTCTGATTTTGTTTTTTGGATTTGGATATGTGATTCATTCTTCTAATCCGGACTCTGAAATGAACAATAGTCTTCATGCTGTCTATTGGTTTGCAGCCGGTAACATTCTTTACTATCTAGCCGGAATAATACTTGCAGTAAAATTGAAGGATAACAGAGCTTTTTGTAAATACATCTGTCCTGCATCGATTTTCTTGAAAAATTTTTCCAGAATTTCCATTTTAAAAATAAAAGGAGATTCCGCCAAATGTACGGATTGCGGAGCCTGTACTAAAGCATGTCCTTCAGGAATTATGATTTCACAATATATTAAGAATGGAGAAAGAGTAAAATCCACTGAATGTATGATGTGCATGAAATGTATTCCGGCCTGCCCGCAGGGCATTCTCGGAGTTTCAGCCGGACTGGATTTATCGATCAAAGACAAACTGAAAACCAGTTAAAAACACAAAAGCTCTTTCCTCCGGAAGGAGCTTTTTCCTTCATGTATCACTTTCTTTCTTGAAAAATCTTTCATTAATTTTGTTGACTTCAAGCTTACATCAATTTTAACCTTCTTTCTCAATTAAGTATTGCATCATTTAACTGTAAAACTTAATCTCATTCAGGTTTGAGCGTAATTATGAAAAAAACAAATCCATTACTCAGCATAGTCATCCCAGTTTATAACAGTGAAAACTGCATAGAAAAACTGGTTTTATGTCTCAAGACCGCACTTAAGACTCTTACTCATGAAATAATTCTTGTCAATGACTGCAGCCCGGACAATAGCTGGAATCAAATTCTGATTGCCGCAAAAAAAAATAAGAACATATGCGGAATAAACCTACGTAAAAATTCCGGACA
>DAOMHE010000034.1:13752-15856 GCA_035430785.1 Spirochaetota bacterium
GGTTTCTTATTTGGACTATACCGCATCTGGTGCTATTTTTTCCAGGGAGAAAAAGTGGCAGGCTGGACTTCTCTGATAGTTCTGATTCTTTTTTTAGGCGGGCTGATTTTAATGTCTCTCGGTCTTATCGGAGAATATATCGGAAGAATTTTCTTAAGCATAAATCGCAAACCTTCATTTGTTATAAAAGAAATAATTAACCGCCAATGAATTTAAATGTAAACAAGTTAATATATTTTATAAAGAGTTTCCTTAAAGCAGAATTTATCCGTTTTCTTTTGACCGGAGGATTAAACACTCTGGTCGGTTATATAATATTTGCCGCCGCTTTTTGGATTTCCGGACACGAGGCATTATCTCTTGTAATTGATTATGGAATCGGCGCTTTTTTTAATTATTTATCCTATTCTAAACTTGTTTTTAACGGTTACAAAACCAAGCGTTTTATTTCTTTTATTGCTGTCTATATAATCGCTTATCTTTTGAACTACGGGCTTGTTAAAACAACGATGAAATTATTCGGCATTAACGCATATCTTGCACAGGCTCTTGCATTAACAATCTGCCCTTTATTTCTTTACTTTATGCTTAAAAAATTTGTGTTTTCAAATGAGAACGCTTCTGCAAATGATTCTACCGGAGCAAAATATGAATAAAATACCTTTTAACATACCAGTTTTAACCGGCAAGGAAGAAGAATCTATCCATCAGGCTATAAAAATAGGTAAATTTTCCGGAGACGGAGATTTTACAAAATTATGCTCAAAATGGCTTGAATCTGAACTTGATTGCAATAAAGCTTTTCTGACAACCTCATGCACTCATGCTCTTGAAATGTCGGCTCTTCTTCTTGATATAAAACAGGGTGATGAAGTTATTCTTCCATCTTTTACTTTCACGTCCTCAGCTAGCGCTTTTTCAATCCGGGGTGCAAAACTTATTTTTATCGATATCCGCCCCGACACTATGAATATCGACGAGAATTTAATTGAGTCAGCAATTACTGATAAAACAAAAGCTATAGTTGTTGTTCATTACGCCGGCGTTTCCTGCGAAATGGATAAGATCATGGCAATATCTGCCAAATATGGAATACCTGTTGTTGAAGACGCAGCCCAAGCATTGCTCAGCGAATATAAAGGCAAAAAGCTCGGAACTATCGGACAATTCGGAACTATCAGCTTTCATGAAACAAAAAATATTCAATGCGGTGAAGGCGGAGCGCTTTTAGTAAATGATCCTCAATATGTAAAACGCGCGGAAATTATCCGCGAAAAAGGTACAAACCGTTCCCAGTTTTTCCGCGGAGAAATAAACAAATACGGATGGGTTGATATCGGATCTTCATATCTTCCGTCGGAACTAAATGCCGCTTTTCTATATCCGCAGCTTATTGAATCCAAAAACATTACTGCAAAAAGGCTTAAACTCTGGGATGTATATAAAAGAGAACTTCAGTCTCTTGCTGATGAAGGAACAATTGAATTCGGAACAATACCTGAAGATTGCATTCATAATGCTCACATGTTTTACATTAAAACGAAAAATGAACCGCAGAGAAGTGATTTAATCACATACCTGAAGAAACTTGAAATATACAGTGTTTTTCATTATCTTCCGCTGCACTCATCCGAAGAGGGTCTTAGATGCGGCATGATGCACGGAGAAGATAAATTCACAACAAAAGAAAGCGAGCGGCTTTTACGATTTCCTTTTTTCTATGCGCTTGAAGAAAAAGACGTTGTTAGAATAACGTCATGCATTAAAGATTTTTTCAACTGTAAAAAATAAACTTCAAAATATCAGGAGATGAAATGAAAATCAGGCAATACCTTACAGCTTTCGGAATATTATTCCTTTCCATTGCAATTTTCAAATTTACTTACTTATTTGCTTCGACAATCTGGAGAGCGGATCTCTATTACTATATGGAATTTGCCCGAACCATGCTTGACGGAGGAGTTCTTTACAAGGATTTCGGTTGCAGTCATCCGCCATTCGGTTACCTTGAGTTTTACTGGATAGCTAAAATATTCGGCTATGACAATTTTTATTTTGCCGCAAGAGCATGCGGCAATGCAATACACTTATTTACCGCATTCAT
>DAOMHE010000035.1:0-15835 GCA_035430785.1 Spirochaetota bacterium
CCTATTACCTTTTCTGCATGGGATTTGATGTTTCAGTTTTCCCTCTCCGCACAGATTCTCTAGGTGAAAATCCAGAATTTTTCTTTTCTCTTCTTCAAACTGAATCAATACCGATACGTACTGATTTTATTTTTGATGAATTCAGCCTGATTCTCGATTGTTTGACCGGCACAGGAATCAATGGAATACTCCGGGGCATTTATGCGGATACAGCCGGGAAAATGAACCTATCCGGTAAAATAATTTTTTCATGCGATATTCCTTCCGGACTTTCTTACGAAAGTCTTACTTCAAACGGAACCATCGTAAAAGCTGATGAAACTTTTGCCGTTCACTCGCTTAAAACTGAATGCGCAGTATATCCGGGAAAATATTATTGCGGCAAAATAAATATCATTAATCCTTATTTCCCCAAAAGTGCATTAAAATCTATAGAATATTCAGCAGAGACATATGACTCATCAGATGCACAATCTGATTTAAAAAAACTGAATGATTATTCCGAAACAGTTCATAAATACAACAAACCAAAAATTGCAATCATAGGCGGTTTTATCCCTTTTGAAGGCGCTGCTCTTCTTTCGGCAATGGGAGCTTTGAAATCGGGCGCATCCTTTGTAACGATATTTACCGAATCTGCTTCCCGCATTGCAATGGCCGGCAAAATTCCCGAAATAATAGTCAGGGAATTTTTCTTTGAAAACATCAAATCCGCACTATCAAAATTTGACTCAATAATAATAGGTCCTGGTTTCGGTACAGAAGAAACAAAAAAAGAACTGCTTTCAGAAATCATTAAAATTATACCGGCGGAAAAAACTATTATTATAGACGCTGATGCATTAAAACTTATTCCCGAAATAAGAAATGAATTATTAAACATAAAAACATTGATTCTGACTCCTCATGAAGGTGAAGCTTCGATTTTGTTAAACAAAAAAACTTCTGAAATAACTTTAAACAGAATCGATTCTGCAATTGAAATTTCAGAAAAATACAATGCATTCACAGTATTGAAAGGACATGACACGATTTGTTCTTCTTCTGATTTTTCTTATGTAAACACAAGCGGAAATAATCTTCTTGCAACTGCCGGAAGCGGCGATGTCCTGACAGGCATTATCGGAACTTTCTGTTCAACGCAAAAAGAAATACTGCGCCGAATCGCTTTATCCGTATATGTTCATGGTTTATGTGCTGACCTAAAGAAGCAGAATAACTCTGTTACACTTAATGCTTCCGAAATTCCGGAAACTATCGGCGCCGCCATCAATTATTTGAAAGCATAGATTACCATAGAAGAAGTAAGCGGTTTTCCTTTACGCTTAAAATGGCCCTTAAAATGATAAAGTGATATCTGTATCCATTTTCTATAATCGGCAATTTTCTTAAAACTTCCGCGGGATTTCAAAAGCTTTGCATATAACGGAAAATCAACAGGACGGAAAACCTTAACTTTCCTAAAACCCGTTCTCAGCAAAAGTTCAGTGAGATTTTTTTCTGAAAAATACGACAAGTGACCCGGCAGATAATAATGATAATTTTCTCCGGCGTTAAGAGACTGCCATGCTTCCATATCAGCAGTTTGAATTACAGCAACTCCTCCGGTTTCAAGCATATCATATATTTTCGATATTACTTCTCCCGGAGAAAAAAAATGTTCTATAACTTCAATCATGGTGACGCAGCTAAATTTTGTCTTTGGATAATATTTATCCCATGATACATTTTCTATTATTGAGTTAGAATGCTTTTTTGCATAATCAGAAGAGTATTTCGATATTTCGATTCCGTAAGTTTTAAAATATTCCGACGCATATTTAAGGAAAAGACCGAATGAACACCCGATGTCCAGGAAATTACCTTTTTTTACATACTTGCGGATATTGTTTATTCTGCTTTTCCAGACATAAGCGCAATATTTTTCAGTCTTTCTTTCATCGAAATATGAATAGTCCGCCGATTCACCATAATACTTATCCGTATAAAAAGATTCCACAAACGAATCGGTGTATCCCGGATTCATAAAAATAAATCCGCAGTCAGAACACCTATCCGTATTGAAAACATAATCTGATCTTATAATATTGTAATGATGCCCAATATTTATACTTTGACATAACGGGCAACGCTTGCTTTTTCTTTTGAATATTGATTTCATTTTTTTGCGAGAAAATACCAGTGAGAAATAATTTTTTTAGAGTCTAAGGGAGTTCTTTCCATGAGACCATACTTAAAAAATGAAAACTTATTCAAAGCAGAACAAAGCTCATTCTCATCATAAAAAGATACTACACTACCCTTTATATCATCAAGATCGGTAACCCATACATCATCAGAAATTTCTTTTCCAATACGCATAAAAGTATCACGGTTTGATCTCAAAGTCCCCAGAAGAATACCGCCGTTTTTAAGAATACGGAGTATTTCAGCTATTTTTTTCCCGAAAGAAACTTTATCTGAATAGTGCAAAGATCCCCAACACAACGCAAGATCAATTTTCATACTGCCAAAAGGTAGTTTTTCAGAATCGCAATTAATAAGCAGTGAATGAGGATGTTTTCTCGAAAGCTGAAGTGACGGCATTGAATAATCAAGACCGATTATTTTCTCGATACCGAAATCCGATAAAAGCGAAAGATGACGTCCGCTACCGCAACCTATATCAACAGCTGTAAGAAGTTTTTTATTTTCTGTTTCGGATAACGACTTGGATAAAATCCTTACAAGATTCTCATCAGGATAAGATAAACGGGACTTTGGTCTCTCGTAGTGATGGTTCCACATTTGATCACTTGTCATTTTTTTTGTCTCAAAGTCATATTGATCTGTTTAATAAATGTAGAAGCTGATTCAACAGCCTCTTCTCTTGTTCTTGCCTTGGAAATAACGACGCCGATTCTATCGTGATTTGTTTTGGGGGATCTGACTTCGCTTCCGATGGATTTAAACATATGAAATGCAACCATATTATCGTTTTTATCAGATGGAGGATTAAAAGACTCTATTGTTCCGGATTTTGAAACAATGTAATTAACACAAACTGCAGTCTTGCTTTTTTTAAAATCAGGAGGAACAAAACCCTTTCCTGAACATGAGGCAATCATATTTTTGAAAATATTATATCCGCTTCTTGCAGGTATCAGATAATCACACAGGAACTCACCACCGAATTCGGGAACAGCTTCAATAATAAATATTTCTTCTTTCGGTGTAAAAATAAACTCCATCACAAGCGGAGATTTTCTTATCGAATAATAATCAGCTATTTTTTGACCAATTGACTCAATTTCTTTCCATCTATGGGTATATTTGGAAGGAGCTATATGTTTAATATCAACAAAATACGGAGGATCGGTTTTTTCTTTATCAGTGATCTCCGCAAGAAAGAATTTTCCTTTGTGAACAAGCCCGACTGCTACTATTTCATCTCCTTCGATGAAGTTTTCTGCAATAAGTTCAGCTTCATCTCCTACTGTTTTCAGATATGCCTTTAGAGCGGCTTCATCAGTTATCAGCCGGCAATCTGATTTAGCATGGCCCGAAACCGGCTTAAGAACAAAAGGATACGGGAATGGGATTTTATTTCTTTTAAAAACAACTGTTGACGGTGAAGGGAGTCCAATTTCTTTAAAAGCCAGCTTCATTTTTCTCTTATCAAAAATTTCATCAGATCTCTCAGCCGGAAAAAGTTTAACACCTATTTTCTGGGACAGTAATGCCGCAGTTTTAACTGCATTTCCGAAACTTCGGGATAATACACCCCTGATTCTTCCTTCAAGAAAAAGTTCACTGATTTTATTTTCAATTTCATGGTAATTTTCGATGGATTCCTGTATTTTAAGATCAGCAAGACTCATTCCGGCGGCATTTGAATCCATATCAATGCAGATTACCTTGAATCCAAGCTTCTTCGCTTCCCTTATTAGCGGAAGCTGATAAAATCCTGCTCCAAGCGATACAAAAGCGTCATTATTTTTCTTCTTTTTTCTGAACCAGAACATACAGGTGCTAAACCACGCCTTAAAAAATAATTATACGATCAGCTTCTCTTTTAATGTCGGAAAAAATCAAACCAATGATGAGCTTTTTATATTCCGATGTAAGTATTCTCCTTCCAGTCAATAATCAGGTCAGAAGGAAGGTCATTACTGCAAAGAGCAGTAAGCGGCGATATTTCAATATTCTTTACAAAATCAGGTATTGAATAATTTTTTTCCAAAAGCCATGAACGGTAAAGATTGTTCATAAGCTCCCGTGATGATTCAAGAGAATCGACTCCTGAAGCATTTTTCACAGGTGCAAATTCATTTTCCCTTAGCGTTTCAAGTATTATTGTTTTTTCAGCAAGCGGAATTGAATCGAAAACAAATTTCTCAAATTTAAATCCTTCAATTTCTTTGATTTCACCTTTTACGTAAGCCTTAATTTTCTTTTTCGCCACATGAAAGGGAAGATTTATTTCACCGCCTGAAATATTACGTTTAATAAAACTGCAGCTGAAAACATGTATTCCTATGCTCCCCCACTTATAGAGAAGCGATCCGTCCGAATCCCGGGCAGATAATACTTCCTTCGGCAGATCGGAATATTCCTCTACTCCGACTGTTGAATCATCATATTTTACAAAAATGCCGACTTTTTCATCGGGATAAGCTTTTATCAGAGCTTTACTTGATAGCTCAGACTTTTCTATGCCGTGAATACCGAAAAATAAGGGATCAATAATATTAATAAGCGGATTATCAACCTGAAAATATGAAATGAATTCTACTCCTTGCGACATAATTTCATCAAGAACACCGCTTGATTCCAGCGCAGTAAGAGAACCTCCATGACCGTCAGGGTTTCTAAAAAGAGAAGTTTTCCCTGACAAAATAAGTTTTCCTTCTATATCAAG
Organism: Spirochaetota bacterium; assembly: GCA_035430785.1. Classification (GTDB taxonomy): domain Bacteria; phylum Spirochaetota; class UBA4802; order UBA4802; family JAFGJZ01; genus JAKJGA01. The sequence continues at coordinate 4,901 of DAOMHE010000035.1, forward strand.
TGAAGGAATCATATTCTGGGGAAAAATGTGAACATTTTTATGATCTAAACCAAAATATGAATTTATTTCAAATTCTGCCACAGTCGCAGAGTGATTTGCCTTAGACGTCATAATCAAAAAAGGAATATTCGAATTGTATTTTCTGGACGCTGAAAGTACTTTTTCGGCATGAAGCTGAAACAGGGTTTTGTTTTTCACAGCGCTGACAGGAAAAGCTCCCTTAGGTCCTTCAAAACCGAGACGGGACCCCTGGCCGCCGGCGACGACAAAAGCTGCAACGGCTCCTCTTTTTATTAAATCAATTCCATAATTTGTGCATTTATTAAGATAATCCCGGTTTTCAGAAAGACTTTTAAGAGAAATACAATCAACAGGCATCATTTTCCTGCCGGTTTTATTTGTCGAATTGGCTATCCTGAGTAAATCACCAATTTTTTCAAAATTAACTGAAGAAATTTCATCAATCAGTTCATTTCTTTCATTCTCAGGAAGTGATTCCAAGTGCTCGGCTAAAACATTCTGTGAAAATTCATTAAGCAATTTACTGCACTGTTCAAAGTTCATCCTATTTTTTCTCCGGCAGACTTATTGAAATAAACATGAAACCTATGATAAAATAATCGAAGTTTAAACATGTAAACGAAAAAATGTATGATAATTATTTTTTTTGCTAATATATAAGCACCTGTATGCCGATAAGTTGATAGGGAATTTTATTTTCAGGCGGTATAAGAATTAATTTTAATTTTATAAAAAAAATTCTTGCTTATACTCGGTTATGGATTAAAATACTAACAATTGTGTGATGTCCGCCCTATAAATGCGGGTCGTCGCTAAGACTACAGGAGTTATAATATGGCAAAGTATAAAACGCTTGCACTCGTATTCGCGGCACTTTTTTTAACAACAATTTCTTTTTCACAGGATGCAGCTAAGACAGATTCTACTGCCGGAGGAGTTGATCAGAGTAAAACCGATCCCGCGTCTCAGTATTCGGAAGCAGACCGGCCTGAGGATAACTATCTAGCTAAATTTCATGCAAACGATGTTGTTGAGAAGCTCATGAAGACTAATCTCGACCAGATATTCACTTTAAATGTAATCAAAGAAAATTATAAAGATACTCACGGCGACTGGCAGGAAGATTACAAAAAATGCTACGACGGCTATAAAGTCGGTGTTGACCTTTTTTACAGAAGAAATATTGTTTATGCTCGTGTAAAACTTGAAGAAAACAAAAAAATGATTAATCAGTTTTATCAGAAAATTTCTGATGCGTACAAAAAAGACACTCTTGAAATGTTAAATCTCTGCGCGAACAACATACTCGAGCTTACTCTGGATTCTAAATCTGCAGCAGATCCAAAGAAAAACAAAGTTCTCTTTCACAATAAAATGAGACTAAGAGTTGCTTATGGACAGCTTGATGATGCTGAAAGACAGAGATCTGATGAGATTTATGCAACATCTATTTTTCACTACAGAGTAGCAAAAACTTATGCTATCAGAATTCTTGAAGAAATAAATCCTAAAGAATTCAGAGGAAAATACGACAGAGATAAAGCTGACAACAGAAACCGTATATGGGATCCTAATAAGAAAACTACCGCATCAGAGTATACAAATCTTAAAGAAGATGAGCCGATGCCTAAATAATCTTGACGATAACATTGAAGCAATAAAAAAAGGGGGCTTACCCCTTTTTTTATTGCTTAAGAACTAATATGAGACAAAAAAAAATACTGATAATTATCGCCGTTATAAGCATCCTTTCTTTTTCGAATTCTTCCTTATTAAATACCGAAAGAATGAAGGAATTTACTGTAGTCCTTGATCCTGGTCACGGCGGAACAGATGACCCTCCAATCTCCATCAACGGCGATAGATATGACCCATTATCAAAACAATATCTGTCTACTTTCCGATCCGGTGCAGTTTATTTGGGATTAAAAGAAAGCGAATTAATGTACACAATAGCTTATAAAGCTAATGAAATATTAAAACTGACTCAAACAAAAGACGGATTTAACAAGTTTACAATTATACTATCTAAATACGGAATTAAACCAATCGGTCATTCCGTAATCAACAGCCATATATCAAGACCAAAAACATTAAATGAATCCGTAGCAAAAAAACTAAAAGATCCGAATGCTCCCTACAGACTATTCGATTATCCATCTGATGAAAAAATTGCTGACGGCAGAATAACTTCTATAAATAAATTAAAACCACAGCTCGTAATATCGCTTCATTGCGACTACTCTCCACCGCCGCGGCATCAGGGATTTACCGCAATAATTGTTCCACCTTTCAGATATTTTGACAAAGGAATTGAATACTTTAAAAATAAAAATTCCGGCGATTTTTACAAAACTATGCCTGACGCAGCCGATTATTGGCTTATTAAAAATAATAATAGCAATTCGTTTGAATCTTTTGTCAATGATGTCGCTTTGTATTTTACATCATATCAGCTAAAACTTCCTGATTTTGAATATAATCCGTTTGATTTTAAAGGATTCAAGCAGAACATGGTTAAATGGAGCTATTCAGATTTTCCTTCATGGAAAAAAGAAGCAATTGCCGGTAAAGGATCTTACAGCAAAAAACTAGATAAATTTTCACCTGATACCAGATTTTGGAAAAGAGAAATGTCTGTTTATGAGAACTTTAAAAGAGACGGAGGCGAAGAAGGGTTCGGAGGCGACAACCATTTTGCCACAATGGAAATTATAAGATTTATGCTGGCCTCTCTTGAATTACGCGGAATGAAAAACTACGTTTATGCAAAAGATCCATATTATTCATGCTGGCTGAATCCCATACTTCTCAACGCAATCAATGCATATATTGAAATCGGATATCTTACCAGTTATAAATTCAGAAAAATTCTGACTGAAGAAACGGATGCTTTGGCTGAAGCAGTTGCAGTCGCTTCTTATTCTCTTTTAGCAGAAACTAGAGTCATAAACATTCCGGATTTTGACAACAAACCAAGATACAAAAAAATCAATTTACAGAAGTATGATATAGATAATAAATCATACTTTGATCTTGTGAGCAAATGATGAAATATTTAAAATATTTTCTTATATTATATCTTTTCACGTCATCATCGATATTTTCAAATGATATTTCTTCTGCAGCAAAAAAAGCAAAAGAATCCGTGATTCTGATTACTGTATTTTCTTCTAAAATAATTAATGGAAAAACAGTTTATTACAAAACAGGTTACGGTTCAGGAACCGTTATTTCTTCAAAAGGACATGTAATAACAAATTATCATGTAGTTAAAAAGGGAGATTATTATATCGCGACTCTTTCTGACGGTACAGAAACAGAATTTGAAAAATTTACTTCGGGTAATTATTTCAGATTCGATTATGAGACCGACTTGGCTTTAATGAAATTAAAACACGGCAACTACATTCCGATTGAATTGGCTGATTCTTCCAATTCATCAGAGGGAGAAACAGTTATCGCCGTAGGAAATCCTTACGGACTCAGACACTCAATAACAAGCGGAATAATTTCATCAATGGGCAGATGCGATATAGGATTTTCTGCTGTTGAAGATTTTATTCAAACTGATGTACCGATTAATCCAGGCAACTCGGGCGGACCATTGATAAATCTTAATGGACAGATGATCGGAATAAACAGTGCGATACGGACCTCAACCGGATCTTTTCAAGGCATCAGTTTTGCAATACCTTCGTATATAGTAAAAAAAGTTGCCGAAGATCTTCTCCTTTACGAAAGAGTGAGAAGAGGATGGATCGGAATACTTGTAAAAGAGGAATTAGAATCTGACAAGCGCAATGTTAAAATAATTTCAATAACATCCGGATCTCCGGCAGATATTGCCGGTTTAAGGAAGGGAGACTTAATAAAAGAAGCCGATGGAATTCTAATAAATTCAAAAGGATCTCTTATCCGATTAATAAAAAATAAAAGTATTGATACGGAGTTATTTCTCACAGTATCCAGAAATGGAATTCTTTTAGATAAAAAAATATTTTTTTCGGAAAACATTGCTGATAAAAACATGCATAATGACAAAATCAGAAGAAAATACGGTTTTTCTGTTTCAAAGGATTCTGATGGTGTTCCTGTAGTTTCCGATGTCAGCTCTTTTTCTAAAATCGAGTCTCTTGAAATCGGAGATTCAATAATTGAAGTAAACGGCAAAAAAACACCTGATATGACAACTTTTTTGAAACGAATGAAGATAAATTCTTACAAAATAGAAAGCGTTATCATTAAACGGGGAACAGAACACTATTTTTTGAAACCGGAAGAATAAAATGAAAATATTACTAATTACAGCTTTTCTGTTACTTGCAACAACAAATCTTATTTCCGAGGATATTTTTGTTTTTAATTCTCTAAATGTATCTAAAATTTCAAAAATGAATCCTATCGAGAAGGATAAATACATTCTCTCTATTCAAAAAAGTATTATATCGGCAAAAGTTGTAATAGAATCAGTAGAACAGAATACGGAATACAAAAGAGCATACAGAATTACTTCTGTATTGAATGAATCAAATCAGATATTATTAATCTTTCACATATATTCCGAAAAAAAAGATTACATTGATCTTATGAAAAAAGGAGACATTTTTGAATTCAAGGGTCAAATGGTTTTGTGTACACCTCTGAATACAAAACGTGACAAATACATCATCGATATAATTCTACAAGACGGGGCTATTGTTCTTGAGTAAATGCGATTGTATAAGACTTAAATTTATAAATCCGTTCAGCTTTGATTTTTTTAATAAGATTCGCTACTTGATCCCGCATCTTAAGTTCAGCAGGAACTAAAATTAAAACTGAAGTTCCGGATTCAGCCATAACACCGAATTCTTCAGTATCTATTGAATAAATATCATCAACAATTTCAGGATCTGATGCAAAAGTCAGAACGATCCGCACATTTGCTATTCCTTCAGGCGATAAAGGTTTATATCTTGGATCTGACCGCAAAGCTCCGCGAAGATATTTTTCTATAAGAAATTTGGAGTCATTTGAATCGTGATAAAAAGCTCCGTAACAGCCTCTGACTTTATTGTTAAGTATTAAAGTCACAAACAGACCTGACTTTATCTGCGGAAAAATTATATCAGTTTTTTGAACAGATTTACCTTCCAATATATCTCTTGAAGATGAAAAAAGCCAATTTGAAATTTGCTTATTCTGGTCTGAATCCATGTTCTCCCAGGACAGAATGCTGTTATTGGAAAGTAATAAAAACAAAGAAGCACAAATTATTTTCATCTATTAGTATTTCTCACAGGAGGATAAAAATCTTTGTACAACAGAAATGTTTCTTTCAGTTTACCCTTGACTATTTTTCTTCTGAATACTTCAACTTCAATACCGTTTTGAATCAGTTCATCTTCTATCGGAGGTGCTATTTCATTTTCTTCTGTATAAATTTCAAAAACCTCATCAGAATACGAATTAGAAGTCAATTTGACAGAATAAACAGATTCGTTAATTTCGCAATGTATCCGTATATCCCTTCCGGTAGTATTTTTAACCCGTAAATCTTTTTTGCCGAATTTTATTGTTGAATCAAGACCTAACGGAACGTAACTTACAGGCTGAAAATGCCGATGACGTTCTACAATTGTGAAACCGGAAAGGAGAAAAGCATTAAAAAGTGTTGAAGAAACCTGACATATTCCTCCCCCGACCTCAACAACAATTGAATCACGATAAAGGACATTTGCCGGCATAAATCCGTTTGAAACTGTAGCTTCTCCAACTGTTTTATTAAAAGAAAATATTTCACCGTTTCTAATAACCATACCGTTTATTTTTGAAGAAGCAATTGAGATATTTCTTTTAACAGCAGCGGGCTGTTCATTAACACTTGTAGCATATGCGGAAACAACAACGGCCTTCCCTTCCATGGAATAGGCATTGGAAATCAATGATAAAGTAATAAAGAATAATGCGTATATTTTATCTGCGTTGAGCATTTTGAAGCTTCTGCTGCAAATCTTTTCTTGATGTTGAAACCATAATAGTATTCTTTTTCCAATCTTTGTCATTTTTTAAATAACGTGTAGAAAGCCCCACCGCATCAAAGGTATGAATATAACGTGTTATTCCGTCTTTGTCGACAAAAGGCTTTTCACCTGAATAAAGACAAAATGTTTCAGCATTCTTTAAAAGAAGTTCTTTAAGGTCTGAATCATCAGAACCGTTTAATATGCTGAAAATTTTTTTTGATTCAAATTCAACTGCATAATCATAATCAGTACCAAAAAAAACAATCTTTCTTTGCCCTTCTTTTAATTCATAATTCATGAATTTGTCAAAAATACGCAATTCTCCGCTTTTAATATATTGTTTTGAAAAACTCATAACGAGAGAAAGTTTAATATTATTCATATAAAACTTTTTGAGATAATTAATACGTTTGTTATACAAAGTCAGTTGCACGGGATCTTTAGGAGTTTTAACAGTTTGCTTCTTTTCATTTAAAAGTTCATCAAGCGGCATACCTGATGGTATTGGCTTTGAACAATACGCAGAATAAACAGGGAGCGGATTTGAATTGCTGTCACTTATAGTGTCAGAATTCTTTGTATCAGGCGAATTAGTTTTTATTTGACGATGAAAAGAAATGTAGTTTTCTTCAGAAATAAATTTATCTGCAGGTAATTCATTATCAGTTTGCGATATAGGCAAAATCTTATACCAATAATATACACCTTTTTCAACATCTGCATCTTCATAAACATTAGAATTTTCTACTGCAGCAATTTGAGAAAAACCAGAATCTATTTTATCCGATCTTAAAACTGCATAAGAACTATATCCAAGATCTTCCCACTCTATTTTTATCACATTATTATTTAAATCAAAACTGACTTTTGTATTTTTTACGATCAATGTGTCATCGGCGAATAAAGAAAATGAAAAAGAAAATAAAACCGCAAACAGTAATTTTCTCATATATCCTCCGTAATCAAAATTAAGACAAACAATAAAAAAAAAGTTACATTATTTTCTATCGAGTTTAACTGAAATTACACGTGAAACTCCGGGTTCTTCCATAGTAATTCCATAAAGAGACGAACCGACACTCATAGATTTCTTATTATGAGAAATCATTATAAACTGGGTTTTCTGTGAGAATTGTTTCATCATACGTAAAAATCTTTCAACGTTTGATTCGTCAAGTGCCGCATCAATTTCATCAAGAAAACAGAACGGAGAAGGTTTTACCATATATGTTGCAAAAAGCAAAGCAATTGCCGTAAGTGACCTTTCTCCACCCGAAAGCAATGTAATGCTTTTAGGTTTCTTGCCCGGAGGTCTCACTGTAATATCAATTCCGCTATCAAGAATCTTTTCTGGATCCGTCAAAGCTACATCAGCCTGTCCGCCTTCAAAAAGCTGTTGAAAAATCTGGCTGAAATTTTTCCGAATCTGCTCAAACGTCTCAAGAAACATATTTATTGAAGTATTGTTTATTTCTTCTATAACAGACATAATATCCTGTCTGGCTTTTTCGATATCCTGTTTTTGTTCAATATAATATTCAAAACGTTTTTTTAGATCAGCGAATTCTTCTATAGCAAGATTATTTATCGGGCCAAGATCGCTTATTTTCTTTTTTATTTTCTGAATTTCTTCGTTCAAAGATGAAATTTCAAATTCATCAACTTTAACATTTGTAAGATCGGATAATTTTTTTTCATATTCTATCCACAAATATTCTTCAAGTGAAGAAAGCTTATAATCATATTCTACTACGTTTTTATCACATTCTCCGATTCTTTGATTGATTTTATTGAGATTATCCATATCTACTATTGTAGATTCTTTACGGCCTTTAATACGGTTTTCAATTTCATCTTTCTTAACTTTATTTTCTTCAATTTTTCCATGAAGACTCTGTGTTCTCTCATTAAATTCAACAAGCCTGATCTTCCAGTCTTCAATCTCGGCATTTAATTCAGAAATATGTTTCTCTGATTTAGATATTTCCGTCTTAATGCTCTCAATATGTCTTACTATATCAAGAATCTGTCTTTCGAGTGATTCGATATGTTTTTCTATCCAGCTTCTCTCACTGTCGTTACGCGAAAGATCTTTTTCGATTCGGGTAATCATTTCATTGATGCTTTCAAGTTCACGTTGAGCTTCCGCAATTGCATTTTCGAGATTCTGATTTTCCGCACGCTTATTTTCAATTGATGCTGTTTTCTCTCTTATCCTCGAATCAATATTTTCTTTCTGAGCATGAATACCTGTCTTATCAAAAAGAATTGTTCTAAATCCGTCTTCATAACTTTCAAACATGGATATCTTCGATGCAAGATCTTCAACATTTATAGACTCAATCAGAGAAAGTGCTTCACTGGAAACACCGCTTCGCAAAAATTCTTTTGCTTCATTCAGTTTATTAGAAATAGTACTTAACTTAAAATGAATATCTCCTCTGACATTTTGTCTTTCTTCCTCAGAATTCATAAGTTCAGCTTTTCTTTTATCAATTGCATCAATAAGCTGCTTAATTACAACTTCAAGATCTTCTCTGAGTCTTAAGAGGTCTGATTCAAGGGACTTAATATCCGACTTATTTCTCTCAATACTGTCCCTTGATTCGTTAATAAACTCTATTTTACGCTTACGGTTATCAAAACAGTTCTTAAGCTGAATTTTATCTTCGTCAATTTTCTTGTTTATTTCTTCGCCTGTTTTGAGAGATTTTTCTTTTTCTTCGATTAGCTTAAGTTTAGAACTATCTCTTTCAGAAAGTTCGCTGATGAGCATCTGGGAACGTTCTTCCTGCTCTTTTATGAGTTTTTTGTTTTTCTCAGTCTTCTGATCAATATCTTCAACTTTTATCTTATACGTATGAAGTTTCTTATCTAGCTCAAAAAGCTGAAGCTGTATATCGTTTTTATATTTCTCATCTGTTTCATTTTCTGTAGAAACAGAACTGATCTTCGCAGAAAGTTCATCTCTTTCCGAATTGAGTTTGGCAAGAGATTCAGAAAGCTTTTCTCTTCTTTTGACAAGATCCTTATTCTTAAGAGCAACAAGTTTGATATCGTTTTTTTTCATCTCGTCTTTGAGAGAAAGATAGACTTTAGTTTTTTCCGCCTGCTTGGCCTTTAAATCTTTTTCTCTTTCAATTTCATGAATAATATCATTTATTCGTTCAAGATTTTCTCCGGTTTCAATCAGCTTTTTAAGAGACTCTTTTTTCTGAAGTTTGAATCGAGACACTCCGGCAGCTTCTTCAAAAATATAACGGCGGTCTTCCGCACGGGAAGAAAGGATCATGTCGATACGACCCTGTTCCATGACAGAATAGGAGCTTTTCCCGATTCCGGTATCCATAAAAAGCTGTTCAATATCCTTAAGTCTGACAGGAGATTTATTTATTAGATATTCGCTCTCTCCATCTCGGAGAACTCTTCTTGTAACGGTTACAACATCCGAATCAAAACCTAGAAAACGGGTTTCATTATTAAATGCCAGTGAAACTTCAGCAATAGAAAGAAATTTTCTGCTTTCTGTTCCGCTGAAAATAACATCTTCCATTTTTTCGCCGCGGATATTCTTAGCCTGCTTCTCTCCAAGTACCCATTTCACAGAATCAACAATATTTGATTTTCCGCAACCGTTTGGTCCGACAATAACTGTTATACCCTGCTCAAATTCTATTTTTGTCCTGTCGGCAAATGACTTGAAACCGAAGAGCTCCATCGACTTAAGAAACATATGAACTCCAAAATTCTGATTATAAACGGAAAAACCTGAAAATAGGCATTATTTGTGATTATTTCCAGGCTTATTTATTAGGCAAGAATATTTTTTGGACTCTATCGAAAAACAGAATGATTCAAAAATCAGGATATGAGAAAATATTCCCCTCATAATTCCGAAGAATTACGTTTCCTTTCTCATCCCTGCCCTTAAAATATTCCGGAAGAAGAGGTATTTTGCCGCCGCCGCCAGGCGCATCAATAACATAATTAAAAACAGCATACCCTGACGTATGACCGCGGAGAGACTCTATTATCTCAATACCCTTGGAAACTTTAGTCCGAAAATGCGATGAGCCAACTATTGGATCGCACTGATAAAGATAATACGGTTTAACCCTGTTCTTCAGAAGAGAGTGAACAAGAGGCTTCATAACACCAACAGAATCATTTACCTCTTTCAAGAGGACTGTCTGACTCCCAAGCGGTATTCCGGCATTTGCCAGCCGGCGGCAGGCTTCAGCTGCTTCTTCCGTAAACTCATCAGGATGAGTGAAATGAACACTTATCCAAAGAGGATGATGCTTTTTCAGTTTTGCAACAAGCCCGTTTGTAATACGCTGGGGAAGAACTGCCGGAACTTTTGTTCCAATTCTTATTATTTCGACATGCTTAATTTCTCTAAGCTTGCCGAGAAGCCAGTCGAGTTTTTCAGTAGGAAGTGTAAGCGGATCGCCGCCTGAAATCAGCACATCACGGATTTCGGGATGATTACGTATATATTCGATCCCATTTTCCCATTGCCGCTTTGAAATTGTCTTTTTTTCCGTTACCATTCTTGAACGGGTGCAATAGCGGCAAAAAACCGAACAAAATTCGGTAACAAGAAATAAAACTCTGTCCGGATAACGGTGAATAATCCCCGGCATAGGCGAATCAGATTCTTCTGACAAAGGATCTATTTCCTCTCCTTCAGCAATTCTTCTCTCGTCTATCCGCGGGATAACGGTTTTACGGAGAGGTGAATCATAATTATCAGCTGCGACCAAACTCATATAATACGGCGTAACCGAGAAAGGAAGTCCTTTGATGTCACATTGTAAAGCAGATCGTTCATCGTCTCTGAGATCAACGATCCTTTCAAGTACAGAAAGAGTTGTTATACGGTTTTTAATCTGCCAATGCCAAT
>DAOMHE010000036.1:0-15691 GCA_035430785.1 Spirochaetota bacterium
CTATTGCTACAGAAGAATCAAATCCTTCCCTCATAACAAATTCATTAAGCGAGCCGTAAGCCATATCTGCGTATAAAGCTGACTCGTTGTCTTCTGCAAGTATCTGCAATACTGCAATCTTCTTCGGTGTTGCAGTCAAAAAACAAGGGATTACAGCAAGAACTGCAAGAAGGCTAAGAACATCTGATAACCGCAACCGTAACATCATCTTTTATCATCTCCGGCTCAAAAGAATCTACTGTGCCGACAAAAGCGTCAAGCAGACTTTCGGTACTCTTAAATCTTTCTTTGCCCTGAAAGTAAAAGATCTGGTTTCCGACAATATCTTTTCTTATACCATCATAAAGCTCAGTTAAACCATCAGTATATAAAACAAAATAATCTCCTTTACGGAAAGATATCGTTTGTGTTGAATATTCAGAAGTGCGGTTGACACCGAGCATATTAAATCTTTCTTCAATAAATAACGGTTCATTTGATTTCCTGTAAATAACAGGCTGGCAATGTCCTGCATTAACATATTCTATTTCATTTTTTGTTTTATCATATATTCCGGCAAACGCGGTAATCAGTTCTATCCCGGCATATCTTGAAGATAAAAAATTATTGAGTTCACTCATTACCTTTCCAAGAGAGACATTTAACCGCATAAGCGAATTAAACATCATTGAAGTAACAGAAACAATCATCGCAGCGGGCATTCCATGACCAGTAACATCGGCTATTATAAAGGCAGTCTTATTTTCAGAAATTTTGAAAAAATCAAAATAATCTCCCATAAGCTTAATATAAGGTCTGGTATAATAGACGATATCAAGTCCGGAATCAGATGGAAAGTTCTTAGGAAAAAGCCTCATCTGAATAAAAGAAGCGTTATCCATATCCTGCTCAAATGACAACTTATCAATATAATCAGTAAACATAATATCATTTTCAATCATCTGATAGACAAGAAATGAAAACGAATTTATAAAACGAATATCATTTTCAGTAAATTCACTTCCGTTTATTTTTTCTCCAAGGAGAACAACCCCCAAAAATGTTTCCGAATCGGTTATTGGACTGACTGCATGATAGTTTGATATTTCCTCCATTCCCTCAGATAAAGTTTCATAGAGTGATTTCGCAAATATCGAATCTTTTTTGATTAAACCTTTGTATTTTTTATAATGAACGGCAAGGGGTGAATCCGAATTAAAATATTTAACATAAGTCTCAAAAGGCGATTTGCTGGAATTTTTAAGTCTTTCTGAAGAAACGTATATTTTCATCTGATTTAGAGACAATATTCTGAAAGCTTCTATATAAATTCTAGCAAGCTTGTAATTAAGCTCAGATGTTTCAGCTGCAATTACAGAGATATCTCTTAATGATGATATATAAACGTCATGATTATAATCACTTGATTTTATACTGTACTTAAGCCATCTGCGCAAACAAGCCAGAATCACTATAGCAACAAAAGCCAGCGGAAAAATAGATAAAACAGATACTCCGGCAGTATACAAATTGAAAACAAACACTCCGAGAAAAGCTATCAAAGTCGCTGAAAAAAAATCTGCGGAGAATTCTCCAAGAAACAACTTATCAACTTTAAATTTAAAACTTCCGCTCGCCCGGATCAAGCTGTTTCCAAGAGTAAGAGGAATTATCATCGTTAATGAAGTATTCATGAAAACTGTCACAGGCATATCAATGCTGTTAGACAAAAGAAGAATTCCGCATGGCAGAACAAATCCGGCAAAAGATATAAAACCTATCTGGAGAATCCTGCGCAAGGAAAAACATGATTTAACAATATAAACTATAAACAATATCAGCAATGCAACGAAAGCAACCAGATTGATTGCATTCATCAATACAATAGTCTGTACGACATTATTATAAAGATAAATGAATGATACTATGACAAGAAGCAAAGAAACCAGAATGGATGATGCTTTCATTAACCGCATCCGTTTTGTATTGATCATATCTGAAAACAAAAACAAAAAAAGCCCTGTAAAAAAACTGGCCGACAAAACTACAACATATATCGCCTGTTCATACATAAAAAGAAGCGAAAGTGCAAATAAAACAATTCCAAGATTTATTGAAAATAATGAATAGTAGTATGAAAGCTTATACTCAAGACGGATTTTCCATACTATCAAGCCCCATATAATATGAATATTTGCAATTATGATAAAAAAAACGGCGGAGGAAAACATATTATAATTAAATGATCTTTTCAGAATCATTGCTTCAATAACGCCATTTTTCTTTTTGACCTGACATGTCGAAAGATATTCGCTGTTGCGGCGGATAACATCTTTCGCATTATTTTCATCTATATAAATCCCATTCATTTTCACCAGAACGGAATCATACAAATCGGATTTACCAAGAACAATGAAACTGTACTTGAAAGTATTTCCATATAAAATTCTGTCAAATGGATACTTTGAAGAAAAATCTGCAAGCGAGGCTATAGAAAAAAAATCTACAGCAAAAAGAACAACAAAACAGATGCCGATAAAAATATTGCTTCTAAAAAATTTTTTCAAACGCATTTTACAACCGCCACCAGTTTATTCCTGGAACCATAAGGACCGTTTGCCAATTCAAGAATATTTTCTGCAATAATATATGCTCTTCTGTCTCTGATAAATGATATTTCCGAATGTCCTTTCATGATTTTTTCATTAATTGTATTCTTCATTTCTTTCTCGACAAAAACAACAAGATCTCCTAACTCTATTTTAACATTTCCACTTATTTCTTCGATCGAATTTTTGCTGATCTTGCAGGGATTAGGCATGTTCTCTGCATAGTAATCAAGAATATCTCCGGTAATCAATCCGGCGCAGATTGAGAATTTTTCATCAATCAAATCTTTTGAATGCAATATATCTTTTGCCATCAAAACAGAATCTTTAACTTTATAACCCATACGGATGTAGGTTTGAATTAAAACCTTTACCGCAGGCATAAAAATGAGAGAATCATACGTTTCTTTGCCTGTCGTATAAAACGAAAAAAGAATTGAATCGTCTTTTTTGTAGATATCATAAAACAAATCGGTAAGAAGAGAACGTGCATTGGCAAATAATCCTACTTCACACATTGAATTAGAAGCTTCATTTACCGGAAAGAATGATTTACGGACCTTAAGCGCAATTGCTTTTTCTTTTTCAAATTCACGCTTCTTTATCATCTCTTTCGTAAGAAAATTATGTGCCTGAATTGATCCTGCTTTTGATGTGAATATCTTTATTGTAGCACAATCATCAGAAGTAACATTTCGGGCTATTCCGCCAACACTCACAAAACCGATAAAGATATCATGATAATAAATCGGCGCTGCAACATCAGCTCCGATTTTATCCATTTCAGTTACAATGCTTTTTTCAAATGTCAGATTTCTTGCCATATTCCGCCTGATTATAATATCATCAGGATGATTCATAACTTTTACAAGGGGTGATTCAGAATCAAAAGCAAACACCTCTTCTTTTCTTATTTTTCCGGCAGAATATCTAAAACACTCAAAATCTTCATTCTCCTGATTGATAAAAAATATGGCACCTGATGAAGAATGAGTAAGCTGTACGAGCATAGGAAATGCTTCATGCAGAAAATCTTCAATCGTTTTAATGGAAAGCAAAGAATCAACTGTTTTAATATAATATTTATAATCAATTTTCTTTTCAAACAAAGAATCAAACAGGTCGCTGAAGTAGTCAAACACGGTAAAAAGAAGAATCGCAACAATAAAGCATAATGCACCGAAATGTTCATTTTCCATTCCGGTTTTTTTTACATGATAAAGCATTAGAAGAATCAGCAGAGCATAAAAGGCACTGAGAGAGAATTGAATCAAAAAATAAATAAATTTATTCTTCACAATATATCTCCAAGCTTTTCAAGAGCCTGCTGCAAAACTTCATCAGGAGAAAGACTGCCATCAAGAAAACAGAATCTGTCATCGGAAATTTTTTTATAAATAGAATCAACTTCTTCAAGAAACGAAAGCTTCTCATATTGCTCGGAAGAAAGAGCCCGCAGACGAATACGATCAAGAGCTTTTTCGGGTGAGATATTAAGATATAAAACAATGTCCGGAACAGCAAAACCGCGATTAATGTTTTCGGCAATTATCTCCTTATGATCAAGTCCCATTGCACCCTGATAAGCTGCATTGGAATAATAATATCTATCCATAATAACATTTCTTCCGGAATTGAGTGCCGGCAAAATGTTCAGTTCACAGTCTTCTTCTCTGTCTGAAATAAAAAGAGTGAGCATTTCCTTCGCATCAAGCACATCTTCAGATGATAGTTTCTTTCGAATTGTAATACCATACTTTCCATTTGTCGGTTCTCTCAAAAAAACCGCATTGGGGAAATGAACCTTAAGTTTTTCAATCAAAGTAGACTTTCCGCATCCGTCAATTCCTTCAACAACAATGAATTTGCCTTTGGTCATTTCTTTACCGGAAAAATTATCTTGTTACAGCCTATTGCCGCCGCAACCGAAGAAAATGAAAAAGAAAGAAAGCCGATAACCGGAATCGATATCATTAAACTAGAAACCATGCCAAGTCCGCAGGTAAATCCGAAATTAGAAAAAGCAAGTCTCAGCTTTTTGCGGAAGGAATAACCTCTTCTCTCAAAACAAAAATCAAGAAAATTCAACCCCAGCATAAAAGAAATGAAAAGAAAGTTCAGTAATATATACACGAACGTTCCTACACCGGGAATCAAATTTAAAATTATTATCAAAAGATTAAATGTTAAAAAGAAAAAAAGCATTTTTATCGAACCGATTATTGCTCGAAAAAATATTTTCAGCAGAGACATTTTTTCAACATCAGGTTTTCTTCCAAGATAAATAACTTCCGCCTCGTAAGAAATGAAATCAAGAAAAGGAAACATTAATGCTGATCCTATTACAGGATAAGCATAATAAAAAATCAAAAGAAGCATTATAACCGTTATCATAGCTCCGGCAAATGACAAAAATTTCACAAATGCTGAAACTATTACATCTGCAATGGAAAATAAAATATCATGAGCGGCAGAAAAATTAACTGTCGCTGCAATGAAAGAATCATAGAGACTCGTGCTTGCACTGTCGACAAGTCCTGAAATCAAAGGATAAAGATATACAGCAGACAAATATATCATTGCGATAAAAATTATTATGTTCATGAGAAAAGGCAAAAAAGTAAGCCAGAGAAGCCTTCCGTTGGTAAAAATCATTTTTGTGGCATAAAAATATGTAATTATAGCTTTAAAAAAATCGACTACTTGCTTCATTTGCTTCTCTTTGTGTTTTATTTTATATAATCATTATTAACAAACTAATGCTAAAACAGAATCAGGCTTTTGTCAAATCTGAATTAGTCTCAAAATCGTATTTTCTTTCAGCCGAAGCCTTTCTCAATCTGTTCATCACCGCAAGACCTATTCCGTCTTCAGGAATCATTTCTGCATAAATTACTGATACCGGAAGCTGGTCTATTTTATGAAGAGCTGAAAATAAATTTGCAGCCGCTTCCCTGACATCGCCGCTTCTGCTCAACACTTCAAAGTATCCGGCTCTTTGCGCATTTTGACCTCTAAATGAAAGAAGAGCCGCAGAAGAAAAATCAGCTTCCTGGCCTTCCTCTATCAAAATGAGTTTTTTTACAGGAGCATAATGCGATTCAAGCATTCCCGGGGCTGACTTCAAATCACCTGAGTAAATTTCAGCTTTCATCTTCAGAACATCCTGCAGTTCTTCAACTCCGATTCCGCCCGGACGAAGAACGGAAAGCTTACCATCAAGAAAGCTGATTATTGTTGATTCAACACCGACCGAACACTTTCCGCCGTCGATAATCATATCTATTCTTCCGCGAAGCGAATCATAAACATGCACTGCTTCAGTCGGGCTCAGAAAACCGAAAGGATTCGCACTAGGTGCGGCAATAGGAACATCAGAATATTTTATAAGAGAAAGCGCAGTATCATGCATCGGAATTCTAACAGCAACGGTATCCATCCCCGAAGTAACAATTGACGGTATAGTTTCATTTTTTTTCATTACAACTGTTATCGGTCCGGGAGAAAACTTTTCAAAAACCGCCAATGCCTTATCTTCTGCAAACGCAATTCTCTCAATCATTTCAATTGAAGAAACATGACATATAAGAGGATCAAAGAAAGGTCTTTTTTTTGCTTCGAAGATTTTTACGCAGGATTCGGAAGAAAGAGCATTCGCACCCAATCCATATACCGTTTCTGTCGGAAAAGCAACCAGACCGCCGTTTAAAATAATCCGGGCAGCTTTCTTAATTGATTCAGGCTCCGCTTTTTCAAGTAAGGTTTCCATCAAAACTCCACATTATCCGTCGGTTTTCCGAAATAATAACCCTGCGAGTAATCTATTCCTATTTTTTTAACTATTTCAAAAACTTCTTTTGAATGAACAAATTCAGCAACTGTCTTTATTCCCATCTTCTGACAGAATCCTACAATCGTTTCGGTTATAATTCTGCTGGTTTTATCTGAATTAATATTTTTAATCATCGAAGCATCAATTTTAATGAAATCGACATTCAGCTCTCCGATATAATTAAAATTTGAATATCCAGTACCGAAATCATCAATAGCGATTCTGCATCCGCCGGATTTAATATTCTCTATGAACTTTTTGACTTTTGGAAAATTTTCAATTCCTTCTGATTCAACAATTTCAAAAATTATTTTATTGCTGAGAGATTTCCCATGAATCGAAATTAAATCAATAATATATGCAACGGTGTCTTCATTCAGAATATCATCAACAGAAAGATTAACCGAAAACTCATAATCCTTGTCTTTAAAATATTCGAATGTTTTTTCCGACATAATTCTGGTAATCATTGAATACATTTTTGTTTTTTTTGCAACAGGAAGAAACATTGAAGGGTTAATAATCTGACCGTCTTCAGAACACAGCCTCACTAGAGATTCATACTTCTCAATCTTCAGACTTGAATTATTTATAATAGGCTGATAATGCGGAATAATACATCCCGCTCTTATTGATTTCTTTATCAGTTTTGTAAGTCTTATATTCTCTTCATATTCCTGCGGAATATTCATTGACTCATCATAAACAAGAAAATGCTTTTTATCGGCCTTAGCCTTTTTTAAAGCCATATCGGCCCTTGAAACCGGGCTATGCTGACGCTTTTCCTTCTCTGACATAAAAGATTCAGAAAGAGCTCTTGTAATACCGACGGTAACTGAAACATTCATGTCATAGCCTTTATAGGCAAAAGAATTCTCGCCAATTACAGAAATAATTCTGGATGCAAGGGCAGAAAGTTTTTCATCTTCGATTGAATCCTTTAAAAGAAGTGCATATTCATCTGCCTGAAGTTTATACAGCTGCATCTTATATCCCGAAAAAGCATCTGAACAAATTCTTTCAAGACGTCTTCCCATCTCCAGAATTATAAAATCTCCCACCTCAAATCCGTAAAGATCATTGTATTCCTTAAAGGAATCAATATTAATAATAAAAACAGCCGGATTCTGACACAGTTCAATATCAAGAAACAGCTTTGTCCTGTTCGGAAGTCCTGTGAGCCTCTCGGTATAAATTCTCTCAAGTAAATTTTTTTTCTCGCGCTCTTCTACATAAATCATGACAGCAAGAAACGGAATAATCAGCAGAAGAAAAAATCCATGCATCTTCAGGCTTCGCCAGAGTTCCGCCTTCATCTGCAAGCGCAATGAGCAGTCATCAAAACCTGATGCCACAAGAGCAGTACGTTTATCATCGATATAATCATAGACAATGGTATAGGTGCATTTATCGCTGTTTTTTAATTTCAATTGTCCGGAATATAGATATGAATCAAAAAGACGATGCTTAAGTTCTGTCTTCAACTCCTTGCCGGAAGAAAGAATCCCTTCTTTATCCTTATAAAATTCAAAGTCATTCACAGAATCAATTACGACGAGCAAATCTGCATCGCTTCTTTTTATGATTCTGTCTGAATAAAATGAATATATTCCGCTTTTCAAAAATTCAGGGTTTGAAAGAATTCCGCTTTTGCATTCACTGACAGTCAAGTATGCGCTTTCGACCAATCTATTCTCGTGAAGCTTTTTATTGGAAAAATAATCGCTGAGAGTATAAAAGGAAAGACCGGCAAGATAAATTACAACAGCCGCTGAAAACAGAAATCTTTTTCGGGCGATAAAACTTTTCATCAATATACAATATTCCGGAAACCATAAGATCTTACATTTATGCTAAAAAAGACCGAAACCAAGTCAAGAAATATACCTTTTCAGCAAAATTTTGTTTGAAGAAAATAGCAGTATTATAATTATTACACCTTAACATGGAGCCTATATGCAGATAAGACATGCTTTCGACAAATTCGCCGTTTCATTTGAAGTTTTCCCTCCGAAAACCGAAACAGGAGTTAATAATCTTTTTTCTGAACTCTCATTACTAAAGAAGTTCAATCCGGCATATGTTTCAGTGACCTATGGAGCAGGCGGATCAACCAGAGAAAAAACAATCGATCTTTCAATGAAAATTAAAGAAACTCTTTCAATAGAACCTTTGATGCATTTTACCTGTGTCGGAAATTCAAAAAACGAAGTTGCCGAGCATCTTGAAAAAGTAAAAGAACTTGGACTGACAAACATTCTAGCTCTTAGAGGAGATCCTCCAGCAGGTTCTGTTGATTTTGTCCCTGCCGAAGACGGATTTGCTTATGCGAGTGAGTTGATTAAGTTCATCAAAGCAAAAAACGGTTTCAGCATCGCCGCCGCAGGATACCCCGAGAAACATCCTGATGCTCCGTCAATTGAGGAAGACATCCGTCATCTCAAAGAAAAAACAGATGCCGGTGCTGAAATTATCATCACACAGCTCTTTCTTGAAAATGACAAGTTTCTCCGTTTCAGAGATCTCTGCGTAAAAGAAGGAATTTCGGTGAAAATCATTCCCGGAATTATGCCTGTCGTAACCCTGCCTCAGATTGAACGCATGGTTAATCTTTCAGGAGTAATTCTTCCGCGTCAAATGGATAACAATATTAAAAAAGCAGACGGAGATGCCGATAAGATTTTTCAAATCGGTGTTGATTACGCTTCAGAGCAGGTTGAAAATCTTATGAAGGAAGGCGTGCCGGGGTTTCATTTCTATCCGCTCAACAAAGCGCGCGCAATAAGCGAAGTTATAGAAAATTCAGGAATTTTGAAATGAAACCGGCAGTTCTGTTGTTATCCTATCTGATTTTATCAACTGCGGTTTCGGCCGAAAAAATCGACCCTGAACCGATAATAGTTCAACTCTCGGAAGCCGGATACATCTGCAGACTGGATGAAGCTAAAATAGCCGTTCAAAAAAAAGGAAATCTTAACTTTGAAATCTATGCCGAAGATAAAGGACTGATTCTCCGAGCTCACTTTCCGCTTTCTGACAAAACCAAAACAGATGAAGCCCGGTTTCATAAGCTTATTAATAAAATCAATACCGAATGCAAATGTGCCAAGTATTATTCAAAAGACGGCAAGCTTTTCGTTGAAGCATTTTATCCACTTCCATATGTAAAAAAAACTTTTTTCTTTTTCATGTCTGCATGGGAAGAGGATTTTGCAGTCATGATGAAAAACAATTCTTCGGCTCTTGCCGAATTCGCACGATAGGGGTTTTATCTTTCAGTTAGAAAGAATCAACGAAATTACCATCGCCGCACTTTTATGAAGATCAGTTTTCATAATAAATTCATCTGTGGTATGAACTTTTGTCATGCCGACCGACAGATTTAACGCCTTGATCTTTCTTTCATTAAGGATATTAGTATCGCTTCCCCCGCCGCTTTTTTTGTATGAAGGCTTTATTTTACATAACGCGGCAGCACGTTCAAAATGAGAAATAATACTATCATTTTGGGATATCGAATATCCTGAATACTCACGGTCTGTTGAAATAACGGCTTTGATTTTTCTTTTTGAACTAACGGTTTTTATTACTGAAACGATTTTCGCTGTAAGAGCATCAAGTTTTTTCTTATCAAGCGAACGGCCTTCAAGTTCAAAAGTGAGATTTTCAGTCACGATATTATTTGCAGTTCCGCCGTTAATCTTTCCTACATTTGTAGTAGTTTCAGAGTCAATACGCCCCTGAGGAAGTGAATTTATGATTTCTGCCGCAGCATATATTGCGCTTATTCCTTTTTCCGGCTCCATTCCCGCATGAGCAGCCTTTCCTTTCAAAGATATCTGCATCACGATCTGATACGGCGCAGCAACTGTTGCGCTTCCGACAGCACCGTCGCTATCAAAAACAAATGCTTTTTTCGCGCGGGTATTCTTGATGTCGAAACCCTTCATTCCGCAAAGTCCGACCTCTTCTGCACAAGTAAACAGAAAATCTATGTCACCGTGCTTTTCTCCGCTTTTATACATAACGTCAATCGCTTCGAGAAAAGCAGCAACAGCCGCTTTGTCATCGCCGCCGAGAATGCTCTTTCCGTCAGTAAAAAACCGCTTTGCATCTTCCAGTACTTTTATCGAATCACACGGAGTTACCGTGTCAGTATGTGCAGCAAATAAAAGAGGTTCCTTGCCGGCATTCCCTTTTAAAGAAATCATTACATTAAAAGATTTACCGCATGGAAATTTTTTAAACGTAAGTTTTCTTTTTTTTGCAAAATTCTCAATATAAGAAATCACCTTCGATTCTTCCCACGACGGGGAAGAAATTGAGGCAAGCTCCTTAAAATACTTTTCTACACGTTCTTTATTGATTTCCGGCATAATCTCTCCGGGCAAAATGTATTATTCTGCCGATCTCTTTTTTCTTTCCTGGATAAAAAACACAATCATCAAAAGTATCGCGCCGACCACGATGCATGAATCCGCAACATTGAATGCAGGCCATCTGGTATTTTTAAATCCGACGTAAACAAAATCAACCACTCCCTTTTTTCCGAGAAGTCTGTCAGAAATATTTCCGCAGGCTCCGCCGAAAATCAGACCCATGGCTACCACAAAAATCTTCGTCTTGTTTTTTTCAAAATAATAAAAAACAACAAGCGCGGCAAGAACAACAAAGGATACAATCAGAAAGAAATTCTTATATCCTTGAAGAATACCGAAAACTCCGCCTTCATTATAGATTCTTGTAAACTGGACAAAAGAACCTATTACATCGATTCTCTCTCCCATCATAATGTGTTTTTCGACGAGTACTTTAGTAAAAATATCTACAACAAGAGCAATGAACGCAATAACGCCCACAAGAATATGTTTTTTCATCATCACTTTCATTTAGTCATCTCCTTGACTGCTGATGCACAGCGTTTACATAATTCAGGATGCTCGGGATCGTCCCCGAGTTTTTCGAAATAATTCCAGCAGCGGACGCATTTTTTACCGTCAGCTTTTCCGGCTTTTATAAAACAGAAATCATATTTTTCGAGACCTTCATTCTTATCTGCAACATCAACTCTGCATACCTGAAAAAATCTGGTAACATCTTCGATTTTTTCTTTCATCATTGCAGAAAGAGCCGCATCTTCAACAAATATTTCGACTTTTGCTTCAATTGATTTTCCGATCAGATTCTTCTTTCTCTGGTCTTCAAGAGCCTTCATCAGATCTTTTTTTACATTAACAAGCTTATTGATGCGCTCTTCAACTTCCGGATTATTGTAAACAGAATCAAGCTCATAATACTTTTCAGAATGAATTGTTCCTTTATTGTCTCCGAACTGCCATATCTCTTCCGCCGTAAACGCCAGAATAGGAGCCGAAAGCCTGAGAAGAGTGTTGAATATTTCACAGACAACTGTCTGCTCAGCTCTGCGCTTAGGAGAATTTTTGGCTTCAGTATAGAGAATATCCTTCGAGTTGTCAAAATAAACAGCGGAAAGATCAACCGCGCAGAAATTTAGAAGCTTTCTGTATACTAAATGAAATTCAAATTTTTCATAAGAATCAATACACTCTTTGTTGAGTTTATAAAGATTATTTAGAATCCATTTTGATATTTCTGAAAGATCCTTATAGTCAGCCTTTTGTTTTGACGGATCAAAATCCGATATATTTCCGATTAGAAACTTGAAAGTGTTTCTGATTTTTCTGTACGAATCAGCAATCTGCTTCATCATATCGAAACCGATTCTAAGATCGTTTCTGTAATCTTCGGAAGCAACCCAAAGACGGAGAACATCTGCTCCGTACTGGCTGATGATCTTTTCAGGCGGAACGACATTTCCGATAGATTTGCTCATCGCCTTACCGTTCTCATCAAGAACAAAACCATGAGTCAGAACCGTCTTAAAAGGAGCTTTTCCTTTAAGAGCTACAGCTGGCCAAAGGGAAGACTGAAACCATCCGCGATGCTGATCGCTTCCTTCAAGATAGAGATCCGCAGGCCATGAAAGCTTTTCTCTTTTATCAAGCACTGCAAAGTGAGATACTCCAGAATCAAACCACACATCAAGTATATCGTATTCTTTTTCAAAGGTATCGCTTCCGCAAGAACACTTAAACTCTTCAGGAATAAGATTCTTAACATCCTCAGTGTACCAGATATCGATTCCTTTTTTTTCTGCAAGTTCAGCGAAATGAAAAATAGATTCGGCAGTTGTGGAATTCTTTCCGCACTTGGTACACTTAACAGAAGGAATCGGAACTCCCCACGAACGCTGACGAGAAAGACACCAGTCAGGACGCGTTTCAACCATTCCTCTGAAACGCGATTCGCCCCATTTAGGAATCCATTTTGTTTCATCAACAGAAGCTATTCCTTTCTTTCTGAGATCATTTGCATCTATTCCGAGAAACCACTGTTCAGTTGCTCTGAATATCAGAGGCTTCTTGCATCTCCAGCAATGAGGATATGAATGTTCTATTTTTGCGGAAGAAATCAGCGATCCGTCATTTCTGAGTTTTTCAACTATTTTATCATTAGCGGCAAAAACCTTTTCACCCTGCATTTCGGAATAATCATTTGTATAACGTCCCTGATGATCTACCGGACAAAAAACATCGAGACCGAACTGAAGACCGACGATATAGTCTTCCATACCGTGACCCGGTGCGGTATGAACAATACCAGTTCCGGCTTCAAGAGTTACGTGGCTTCCGAAAATCACTTTCGATTCGCGTTTAATAAACGGATGATTTACTTTCAAGGCTGCAACGGTTTCTTTATCTGCCTTTACTGATTTTTCTCTTTTTAAGTTATTATCAGCTTCGAATTTTTCAGCAAGACCATCGGCAAGAAGATACCACTCGTTTCCATATTTATAGAAAGAATAATCAAAATCAGGATGCAGACATACGGCAAGATTCGCAGGAAGAGTCCATGGAGTAGTTGTCCATATAACGGCGAATGCTGAAGATGAATCCACTCCTCCAAGACTGAGAGATGATTTTTCAATCGGAAATTTCACATAAACAGATTCGGAAGTATGATTTCCGTATTCAACCTCTGCCTCAGCAAGAGCTGTTTCGCATGACGGACACCAATAAATCGGTTTCTTTCCTTTATAAATATAACCCTGCTTAAAAAGTTCTCCGAACTTACGCGCGATAGTTGCTTCATAATCATTCGACATAGTAAGATAAGGATTTTCATAATCAGCAAAAACTCCCAATCTCTTGAACTCTTCACGCTGGATATCAATAAATTCTTTTGCGTATTCGCGGCACTTCGTACGGATTTCAGCCTTACTCATAGAGCGGGCTTTTTCACCGAGCTGTTTGCCGACCTGAAGTTCTATCGGAAGACCGTGACAGTCCCACCCCGGAACGTAAGGAGAACGGAAACCCGACATAGTTTTATGTTTTATAATAATATCTTTGAGAATTTTATTTAGTGCGTGTCCGATATGGATATGTCCGTTTGCATACGGAGGTCCGTCGTGTAGAATGTATGACGGCGAATCTTTTCTTTCATTCTGAATCTTATTATAAGCGTCTTCCTCATTCCACTTTTTTAGTATACCCGGCTCCCTGTTGGGAAGATCCGCTTTCATAGGAAAATCTGTTTCAGGCAGATTGACGGTTTTTGAATAATCCATAGCAGGCCCCTTCTCGATACAAAATAACTCAGCATAAGACTTTTTTTAAGAGGGCATTTGTCAATATATTTTTGGGATCATATCAATTTGGCATACATGAATTTTATTTGCTATCGGCAGAAATAGCGGATAGAATAAGCAGCTTTCCATAATCATTGGAGAAGTTATGGGCAAAATTAAATTGTTCAGAGAAGAAACAAACACTGAAACCGATTCACTTGAGATCACCCCGAAAAAAATATTTATTCTGACATTAGCAACTGCCGCATATTTCATTTCGGGTTTTGCAAAATCCGTTTCTCCTCCTCATATCGCAGGATTACTTGCCCAAGGTGATGTACTGATCTCCGTTTATATTACAGTGAAAATTCAGCGAATCGGATATTACTGCTCTCTTTGCCTCAACCTCCTGTCTTTCTTCACTGCTCTCAATTTAGTGTTTCTATCAAACATGCACGAAACAATTCCGGGAATCGCGGTTCCTTTATCAACGATAATAATAACTTCCATGATTGCCGGAAAAAACAGAATGATGCACCTTGCTCATCTTCGTCTTCTAAAACAGCAAAAGGACCTCTCAGCTGCAAAAACAGAAGCTGAAAAAGCAAATCGGGTAAAAAGCGATTTTCTATCGTCAATGAGCCATGAGATACGCACTCCTCTTAACAACATTTTAGGATATATAGAACTTATTTCTCTGGGCGAACTCGATGAAACCCAGAAAGAATATCTTTCAATAATTGAGACAAGCTCTAAAAATCTTGTACGGATAATCAACGACATCCTTGACTTTTCAAAAATTGAACAAAAAAAATTCAGGTTAATATCAGAACCTTTCGATCCCGTCGAAACAATAAATCATACTATAAGGCTTTTCGAACTTACAACTCTTAGAAAAAATATTCTTCTAGATTTTGAACACAATGATGTGCCGCATTGTATGGGCGATCAGCTCAGAATCCATCAGGTAATACTGAATCTTGTCGCAAACTCGGTTAAATTTACACCAGCCGGAGGATATATTAAAGTTGAACTTGCAGCTGAAACAGAGAATGAAACGGCAGTTCTTAACTTTACAGTCAGCGACACAGGCATAGGAATTCCTCACGAAAAACTTAATAACATATTTGATCCTTTTGAACAGGCAGACCCTTCTATTCCGCAAAATTTCGGAGGAACAGGACTCGGCCTTGCCGTCAGCTGTAACATTGTTAATCTGATGGGAGGAAATCTTTCAGTAGAAAGCGAATTCGGAAAAGGAAGCCGTTTCTTTTTTTCACTGAAACTTCCGCTCGTACAAAAGAAGGAGGAAATTGTGACTGAGTCAATCTTTCCTAATAAAAAGTCAAAAATGAAACCGATGCATGCTCTGATAGCAGAAGACACTCCGGAGTCGCGCGAGCTCTTGATTAAGATGCTTGAAACTATGGGCATAACATGCGATCCGGCTTCAAACGGCAAAGTAGCTTATGAACTTTTTTTAAAGAATAAATATGATGCTGTTATACTCGACGGATACATGCCGGAAATGGACGGCATGACTGCAGCAAGAAAAATGCGTGAACATGAAAATCAAAATTCAAAACAAAGAACTCCTATCATCGCACTTAGCGCACGAGC
>DAOMHE010000037.1:0-1210 GCA_035430785.1 Spirochaetota bacterium
AGAGAAAAGATGCGTTTTCGCCTTCTTTCAGCTTCAGAAGCGCGATTGGAATCACCTTGGATTTTGACGGATCAAAATTATCTGACGGCATTATAGAAAACATAACCGATTTGCTTTCAAATTTAGGATGCGAAAATACAATCTCAAAAGTCACTTCTTCACCTTCCGGCAATTCCGCCAGATCGACTTCAGGCCAAAAATGATAATATCCCATAGTCGCCTTGCTTGTAGAATACGGATTAACCCATGAAGAATCAATCATCGAAGCGGGATGCCCGTTCAGAAGAAGATAAACATTTATATCAGGAACAATAGAAAATGTTGTCTCTTCAAGAACCTCACCAATAAGATGAGGAGAAAATATCTTTTTTTTATTTTTTATAGCTTCAAAATCAATCGACGACGCAATTCGTCTTTTTGTTATAATACTAAGAGCTTCATGGACAAGCAGAAGTATATCAGTCTTCTGCTGAACAAAAAACTTACTCTCTAGTTTTGAATGAAGAACTCCTCTTTCACTTGTAACATACTTTGACGGTATACGGTTTAAAACATACGCCGCTACGTCCTGCTTGAATTCAATTGCATCGGCAAATGTATTCTCTTCCCGAATAACCCTATCGACAACCGAAAGAACAATATCTTCCATGATGTTTTTTATCGGCATTGAGACCTCATAATCCGTCCGAAACGGACGGATTAGATTAGCATAAAATAATTATTTTTTCAACGTTTTTTCTTTTTTAGCAGAACCGGTTTTTTTTGCCGCAGGATGAAGCGCTATGTCCAGAACCTCACCGATCTCATTTACGGGATGAAAAGTGAGCCCTTTCTTTATATGCTTAGGGACTTCTTCCAAATCACGCTCGTTCAGTTTTGGAAAAATTATATGCTTTATCCCGGCACGTTTCGCCGCTATAAGCTTTTCCTTCAAACCGCCTATTGGGAATACTTTCCCCGTCAGTGTAAGTTCACCTGTCATCGCAACATCTCCCCTCACCTTTCTTGATGTAAGCAATGAATAAAAAGATGTAGCCATTGTAATACCCGCACTTGGTCCGTCCTTCGGAGTCGCCCCTGCAGGTATATGCAGATGAATGGTATTCTGAGCAAGCAGCTTGAGAGCTTCTTCATCTTTTGAAAGAAGGCTTCTTACATGACTGAAGGCGATATTGGATGATTCGCTCATCACCTCTCCGATCTGACCGGT
>DAOMHE010000037.1:1310-15568 GCA_035430785.1 Spirochaetota bacterium
TGCAGTTTAATCTGTTTCGGTATAAGATAGCGCTTTGCTATTTCTTCTTTTTCCTCGGAGATATATCCGGAAAGTCTGATTATTTCCATTCTATCCTGAAGCACACGAGGAATAGTATCAAGTGTGTTTGCTGTAGTTATAAAAAACAGATCCGACAGATCAAAAGGAACATCAAGATAATGATCGCGGAATGCATTATTCTGCTCAGGATCAAGAACCTCGAGAAGAGCCGATGCAGGATCTCCCTGATAGCTTGAACCGAGCTTGTCGATTTCGTCGAGCATGAAAACAGGGTTACGCGATTTGCATATTTTTATTCCCTGCATAATTTTACCGGGCATTGCTCCGATATAGGTGCGGCGGTGTCCCTTTATTTCAGCTTCATCGCGCATACCGCCCAAAGACATTCTGAAAAATTTTCTATTCAGTGAAGCCGCTATCGATTTTCCAAGAGAAGTTTTTCCGACCCCCGGAGGGCCAACGAGACACAGAATCGTTCCGCGCGCATCAGGCTTGAGCTTACGGACAGCAAGAAACTCCAAAATTCTTTCTTTCACATCTTCAAGACCGTAATGATCGCGGTTAAGAATTTTTTCCGAGCGAACAAGATCATTCATATCTTCTGTTTTCGTATTCCACGGAAGCGAAAGAAGCGTATCAACATAAGTCCGTGTGATATTATACTCGGCACTGTTCGCATCCATCGAAGAAAGCTTTTCAATTTCCTCTTTGAGTTTATCAAGGACTTCTTCATTTAAGGTGAGAGCCGCGACCTTGGCCTTCAGTTCATTAATTTCTTTAGTGCGCTCATCCTCTTCCATACCAAGCTCCTGCTTGATAACCTTGAGCTGTTCACGGAGAAAATATTCTCTCTGTTGTTTATCTATTTTTTCATTTATCTGCTGCTGAATCTTTTTCTGAAGGGAAACAACTTCAAGCTCTTTCTGCAGCATCACAAGTACCAGCTCAAGTCTCTTGAGAACATTGATAGTTTCAAGCACCTGCTGATATTCATTACGTTCAAGATTGAGAATTGATGTTACGAAATCGGCAATCTTGCCGGGCTCATCGACATTAACCATCGTGAGCTTCATTTCTTCCGTAAAGAGAGGATTATTTTCTGAAAGCATTTTCAACTGCGACAGAACAGAACGCGTTAGAGCCTTAACTTCATTCGATTTTGCTCTCGGCATTTCATCTTCGAGATATTCGACTTCAGCAACCAGATACGGCTTCGTATTGATGATGCCTGTAATTTTAAAACGCTTGATGCTGTTTATTAGAACATTTACTCCGCCGTCAGGGAGATTTATCTTTTTCAATATGCGCGCAACGCTTCCCATTTCGTAAATGCTTCCGGGCTTGATGTCATCAACATTATCATCTTTAAGCATTACGAGTCCGACCGTGCGTGTCGCAAGAAGAGCTTTATCGACAGCTTCCGCGAATTTTCCTTTTGAAATAATCAAAGGTGTGATTATTCCGGGGAAAATCGGCCTGTATCTTATTGGAATAATATAAAGCTGTTTAGGAAGAACCGAGTCTATCGAAACCAAATCATTTTCAACGATCTCATGATCCACAGGTATTCCGTTTTCAGTCATAGTGTTAACCGCCTGTTATATTATGGCAACGCTGCCTTGCGGATAAATCCGCAAAACAGAAGTTCATATCACCGCAATATACTGTCAAACTTTTTTAAGGGGCGCGCGAAAGAACCATGCACCCTTTATTATTCTACACTAAAAAATAATATCCGTCAATCCTCGTTTTAGCTTTTCCGCCGAATAAAACCCTGTTATTTTTAAAAATTATACGTACCAGACTCGGATTCGCTTTATCCATGCCTTGTTCTATTGTAAACGGACTGCCGTCCCATACGTTTTCTTTCTTCAGAAAATAAGCCAGAGCTGAATTTGCCGAACCCGTGGCAGGATCCTCGAGATAACCGAATCCGGGAGCAAAGACACGTGAACGTATGAAGTTTTGCGGATAATTTACATCTTCAGTATAAATATTTACAATTTCAATATTATGCGAAAGGCAGTACTTTCTGAGTGAATCATAATCCGGCGAACAGCTTACAACATCATCAAGAGATTTTAACGGAACCAGGAGAATATCCTGACCTACATTTACTGCTTTTAATTGTAATTTATCAGAAACCGCTGATGTATCAATATTAAGTGCGGCTGAAACCTCGTTCTTATCAAAATTATAATCATAGAAAACAGCTTCCGGAGCGGTAACGTACACGGAATCTTCTAAATTAATTCTATTCTCGATTTCTAGAATACCCTTCATTGTTCTTATTGTGATTACCGGTCTTTTATCTTCAGATGATTTCAGCATATCATAAAGTGCGCCGACAGTTCCGTGTCCGCAGAATGGAACTTCGCGTTCGCATGAAAAATAACGCAAATAATAATCGGCTTTTCCCGAA
Organism: Spirochaetota bacterium; assembly: GCA_035430785.1. Classification (GTDB taxonomy): domain Bacteria; phylum Spirochaetota; class UBA4802; order UBA4802; family JAFGJZ01; genus JAKJGA01. The sequence goes on from DAOMHE010000037.1 coordinate 3,754, forward strand.
TCATCATTAAAAATAAAAACAGCTTCAGAAACAAAATCTTTCAATTCGTATCCGATTTTCTGCATTTCATCAGAAGTCAATATTTCATCAGGATAAAAAACTGCAGCAGGATTTCCGTATGACTTATCTCCTGCAAAAACATCCATCTTTTTAAATTTACATCTTTTCATCGAAATCCTCCGTAAAAAATCTATCAGATCCGGCATGCTCTTCCGGACATGCAATTATAATCCGACTCAAACATTTTCCGCTGTGCAGCGAATGAACGGTTTTTTCTTTAACTGTGATGATATCACCTTTTACGAGATCAATAATTCTTTCTGCATCAGTCAGAGTTTCATCAATTCCGCGGAGCATCATTATACAGTTTCCTTCGATAACATAATATGTTTCATCACCTTTCAAATGATAGTGTGCCCTGAGAACTGCTTCACTTGCAAGCTCCGCCGCAAACAAAGAAACCGATTCACCACACGATAATCGCACAAGCTTAACTCCCGCGAGTTTATCTTCTGGTGCATCTGCAAGAATATCACAAACATTAATGACATTATATTTCATTAGCGATTTCCTTAATAACAGGATACAGTATACTTCCTGTCATCAAGAGAGCGGCGGAAAGCCTGAATATAAATGATTTCTTTCCGGAAAAAAACAAATGCGATAATTTCTTTCCTGAAAAACACCACAAGGAATGAAACAAAACCTGAAACATAATAAACACTGCAATAAAATATATTTTCCCCACGAAAGATGCACTAAGAAAACAAAAATTCACAGCAGCGAAGGCCGACATCGTCCAGCTTTTAACGCTTAGCGGATGAAGCAGAAGTCCGTGGGCAAATGCCGATTTCGAATGATTCGAATCAGAAGCAGCTTCAGAAAATACGAGCTTAAAAGCAAGATAAACAACATAAATTATTCCGGCAATTCTCATCACCAGTCCAAGTTGCGAACTCAAAACAATGCCGGCACCTGAAAGCACCATAATATTTACGACTGCAAAACCCATAGCCGTACCAGCAAGAAACGGAAGCGACTTCAGATAACCCGACTTCTGACCGAGAATCATCATCGAAATATTCCCCGGCCCTGGAGTACATGTCATAATAACCGCGAATAAAACAAATGAAAGCATTTTCCACCTCCGAATTGAGTGCATTAGATCTTGACACTGTATGCATTCAATTGTAAAAGTGTATGCATGACGGATTTCTTTATTACACTTTCAAGCGGCAAACCGGTGTTTATTCAGATCGCTGATAAAATTGAAAAAGATATTTTTACCGGAAAATTATCTGACGGAGACATGCTTCCTTCGGTGAGAGATCTCGCGGCAAAAATTAAAATCAACACTAGTACGGTTTACAGAGCGTATAAAGAAGCCGAAAAGCGCGGACTCATTTCGGGCAGCACCGGAAGCGGAACATATATCTCGTCCACATCTCCCCAGGGAATTTCAATCGCTTCTTCTGAGCCGAGTTCACCGGGAATGATTGAAATGGGAATCGTGAGCCCCCTCATTCATCTTGATCCTGATATAAACGAAATTCTTCAGATTATTTCACGCAGAAAAACTGCACGGCTTTTTTCGGGCTACAATCAGCCGGAAGGACTCATGCGTCATCGTTCAACAGCAAAAGAATGGCTCAAGCGTTACGGGATAATGCAGAGTGAAGAGAACATTATTATATGCGCCGGTTCTCAGCACGCGCTTACATGCTCGCTTCTTTCAAATTTCCGCGAAGGAGACCGTATCGCAGCTGATGAAATGACTTATCCCGGGATGAAAACGCTTGCTGCGATGATGAGAATCAAACTTATTCCCGTGCGGTCGGATTCATACGGCATGATTCCGGAGGATCTGGCTTCGGCATGCCGGCGCGACAAGATCAAAGGGCTTTACATTATGCCTTCAATGCAGAACCCGACACTTTGCGCCATGAACGAAAAAAGACGCGATGAAATTGCACAAACCGCTTCACGCTATTCTCTCACTGTCATCGAAGACGATGCTTACATTCACACCGCAGAAACTAAAGGAAAAGCAGTCTTTAGCAGAATTCCCGAGCGAACAATTTATATTGCAGGAATATCCAAGGCATTCGGTGCCGGACTCAGAATATCTTTCGTATGCGCTCCGCCTGAAATAAAACAAAATATTACGTCAGCTGTTTTAAATTCATTGTGGATGGCTCCGCCGCTGAATGCTGAAATAATTACATCATGGATCAAAAACGGTGAAGCAGAAAAGGCAATCGATGCCAAGCGTATTGAAGCGGCAAAAAGAAACGCCATCGTCCGGAAAATCCTGTCTGGATATGATTTTTTATCAGCTCCTTCAGGATATTTTATTTACCTGAAACTTCCTGAAAAAATAACAGGATCTGAATTCGAAAATATTATGAGGAAAGAAGGAATCAGTCTTTTTTCTTCAGACAGGTTTTCAATAGAAAGCAGAAAGCATTCTCATGGTGCAAGAATTTCTCTTACCGGTACGGAGAATGTTGAAGAGATGAAAAAAGGTCTTATTTTAATAAAAAAAAGACTCTCTGAAATTTTAAATTTCTTATAATTCTATTTACTGCGCTTATCGTATGATTTCAAAACTGAATCAAGCACTCCCGGAAACATTGAATCAAGTTCATCTTTTCTAACCGAATGAATATATTCTGTTCCCTTTATAGTTGTCATTATCAGACCGGATTCACGAAGCACTTTAAAATGATGCGACATTGTTGATTTAGCAAGCGAGAATCCGCAGAAAAAAGAGCAATTACACTCTCCGCGTCCGATAAGTTCTTTCACTATAGATAGACGTACGGGATCGGAAAGTGCGGAAAGAACAGAACAGAGTTCAAGGTCTTCTTTTCTCGGATGAGGAATTTTTTTCAAAGCATTCTCCTTTCGGATAAAATAGATAGAAACAGTTTATGAGTCAAGTATTGTTCGAAATTCTTAAAACATTTAAAGTTATGCTTGACAAATTTATTGTTCGATAATCATAGAACTATAAAACATCGGAGGATAAATGAAACTGATAGCAATAAACGGAAGCCCGCGTAAAAACAAGAATACCGGAACTTTAATCAAGCACGCCCTTGACGGAGCAACATCTGCAGGTGCGGAAACCGAATTGATACATCTGTATGATTTAAACTTCAAAGGATGCATCAGCTGTTCGGCATGCAAAACAATAGGATCAACAAGCTACGGCAAATGCGCATACAAAGATGAACTAACGCCTGTTCTTGATAAAATAAAAGAAGCCGATTCACTTATCATTTCTTCTCCAATATACTTCAGTTCTGCAAGCGGTGAAACAATATCTTTTCTCGAACGATTAATATATCCCGAAGTCGCATACACAAAACCCTTCTCTGCAGTAAACGGATACAGGAAAAAAGTCGGGCTGATATTCACCATGAATCTCGGTTCACATGAAGTCCTGAAAGCCAGCGGAGCGGAAACGAATATAGCTTCGATTAAAGGCCGCACCGATTTAGTATGGGGAGACACCGAATATCTCTTAAGCATGAATACTTATCAATTTGAAGACTACGCTAAAGTTCTTTACGAATACACAAGCGTTGAAGAAAAAGAAGAATTCCGCCTCAAACAGTTTCCTGAAGACTGCAAAAAAGCCTTCGAACTCGGAAAAAGACTCTGCCAAACAAAAGGAGAAAATAAATGAATCTTATTAACATTGATAAATCAAAATGCAGCAAAGACGGATTATGCGCCAAAGCTTGTCCGATGAAACTAATCATTATTGATGAACAAACTAAATACCCGCAGGCAGACGGGAACAATGCTCATACATGCGTAAAATGCGGTCACTGCGTTTCAGTATGCCCGCATGATGCGATTGCCATAGAAGGCCTTAATGCCGGATCATTCACTCAATTAAATAAAAATATAAATCCTTCAATCGAAGAAATCGGTTATACACTGAAATCACGCAGATCGATTAGAAATTACAAAGACAAACCGGTTGAAAAAGAAAAAATAGAATCACTTCTTGATATTGCTCGCTTCGCACCAACCGGAGGAAACGCCCAGCGTTTAAAATGGATAGCTATAACTTCAAATGATATTATAAGAAGCCTGGCAGATGAAACCATCAACTTCATGAAAACACTTGTTGAAAACAATCATCCAATGGCAAAAGCCTACAATCTAAGTAAGCTCATTGAAGAAGAAACTAAAACACATGACAGGATATTCCGGGGCGCACCTGCACTTATACTGTCATATGCTCCGAAACAATATCCTATTACAACGGTAGATTCTGCAATAGCTCTGACATTTATTGACACCGCAGCGCCTTCACTCGGTCTCGGTAGCTGCTGGGTAGGCTTTCTTATGGTTGCAGCAAATCAATGGAAGCCGATAGCAGAAATATTGAAAATCAGCGATGAAGATTCTCTTTGCGGAGGTCTAATGATCGGCTACCCTGCTGAAAAATATTATAAAATTCCGCCGAGAAAAGAAGCTCATATTACATGGCTCGCATAAGTAACCAGGCGGAATTTTACAATTAAAAGGATTTAATGATGAAAAAAGTTACGGCAATTCTCGGAAGCCCAAGAAGAGAAAGCAACACTGAAATTCTTTTGAATGAAGCGCTTAGAGGCGCAAAAGACAGAGGGTTTTCAGTAAACACTTTCTATCTCAATGAAATGAGAATTAAGGGATGCCAGGCGTGTTATTTCTGCAAAGAAAATAATACAACCGAGTGCGCCGTAACTGACGATATGTATAATATTTATTCATCATTACACGAAAGCAGCGCACTCATCATCGCAACACCTGTTTACTTTGGCGGAGTAACTGCACAGACTAAACTATTTACAGACAGGATGTTTCCATTCATTGATTTAAACGTCCGCACGCTTATTGAAAAACGCAAGAAAGCATCTTTTATATTTACACAAAATCAGCCTCATCCGTTTCTTTTCCGTAAATCTATGGATTCTTTCGCAGAAATGTTCAGCTATATCGGATTTGATACGATTGATATTCTTTCTGCATGCGGACTTGATAAAGGTTATAAACCGATGGTAAGCGAGAACAAAGAAATTATGAACAAAGCCTATGAACTCGGTTTGAATATCTGCAATGACTAAAAAGGAATAAGCCAAATGAAAATACTTAAAACAATGTCAAGAATCTTCATCGAAGATAATCTCGATGAAACTATAAGTTTTTATGAAGGACTCTACGGAGAAGACTGCTCCCTGAAGTTTGAATATCCCGAACTCGGATTAAAACTTGCTTCAATCGGTAATATTCTTATAATCTGCGGCAGCCGCGAGAAACTGAAACCCTTCACCGAAACCAAGACCGCATTCAGAGTTGACTCGATTAAAGAGTATGAAACATTTCTAACACAGCGCGGATGCAAAATTCTAAGCGGCATAAAAAAGGTTCCGACCGGATTCAATATGATTGTCCGTCACAATGACGGAGCCGTATTTGAATATGTCGAATTCGCTAAAAAATAAATCATCCTCAGGGGCAATCGCCCCTGAATTCAAAACGCGTTTTAAAAAATATTTTTGACATTTCAGGATTTCATGCAATAATCCGATTACCATACGGTAATCAATGGATATTAAAACAATATTTCTCTGTCTGATTCTAATAAACGTTTCAATGAGCTTAATATTGCTCGCATACTGGAAGAATCAGAAAACATATTCGGGATTCGCGCTCTGGACAGTCGGCGCTTCAGTCATATCATCAGCCTATGCCTTTTTTGCGCTTAGAGGTTCTATCCCGGATTTCATTTCAATATTTGTCGCAAGCGGTTTAACTCTTTTTTCGGCTGCAGCCCGCACTGACGCACTCGGAAGGTTTACCGGCGAAAGCAAACAAAAAGCTCTCTACATCCTGACCATCGCAGGAACAACAGCAATTTTCATCTTTACATATTTGTATCCGGATATCTTTATCAGACTTATCATCTTCAGCACCTTTGTAGTTATTATTTTAATTTACCAGATGAAAATGATTCTGAAACACTTCAGATCAAACAAGACTTTGTCGGCAATATTTCTCGCGCTCAATTTAGTTTCCGTAACTGCAACCATAATGCGGGCAATACACATTACACATTCAGCACAGCCTCAAAATGTGTTTGCAGACAACACGGTAAACATCATTTTCTTTTTCAACCTCATCATCTATGACTCCATGAGCTCAGTCATTTTCATACTAATGAACAGCAGCCGCCTCACCGAAGAGCTGACTGCAGCCCAGAAACTGCTTGAGATGCTTGCATCAACCGATCATCTGACCGGCCTTTTTAACAGAAGAAAGTTTTTCGAAAAAGCTAATGAAGAGATGGAAAGATTCAGAAGAAGCAAAACTCTTCTTAGCGCTGCATATATTGATATTGATAATTTCAAATCATTGAACGATAAATTCGGTCATGCTGCCGGAGACGAGGTTCTGCGGAAAGTTACAGATATCATAAAAAAAGGTGTACGCGGAATTGATACTGCCGGAAGAATCGGCGGCGAAGAATTCTGCATACTTTTTCCGGCTACTTCCGGAAAAGATTCAGTCATGGTTATGGAAAGATTAAGAAGAGATGTGGCTGACATAGAGTTTATTTTTGCCGGAAAAACAATAAAAACCACAATAAGTGCAGGAGTAACGGAAGCAAGCGAACACGATAAAACATCTGACAATCTCATAATGCGGGCAGACAAACTTCTTCTTAAGGCCAAACAGCTTGGCAAAAATCAAATTACTTCTGATTGATTTTTTGGATAAATGTTTCAAGAGCTTTGACATAATCATCAAATGCATCACGCCTGATGCTGTGCCCCGCACTGATATTAGTAATTTGAGTTCCCGAATTCAATTCGACAATTCCCCTGCTTACATCGGAGGTTATATATGCTCCGCGGGAATTATCGCCCGTCAAAACTGCAATAGGCATATTTATTCTGCCCAATATATTTTTCCAGCCGGTATAAACATTTTCATCATAAAGCCATGAAAGCACTTCGGGATCAACGTGAATTTTCGCTTCAGCCCATTCGCTATATTCTTCATCAGTCCATCCGGGATGTTCAATCCGTCCTTCAGCAATAACATCTTCTATACTCATCTTTGTCCGCCTAAAAGATGTTTCCTTCCATGAAGCAATATATTCAAGACCTTCTTTTTCGGGGAAAAAACCAAGCCAAGGCGGATCTTCAAGAAAAATTCCGGCTAAAGAAAAATCCGATGAAGCCGCAACATTTGCAAGATTAACAGCACCCATCGAATGACCTATTACAAGAGGTCTTTCCAGCTTAAACGCAGAAAGAACAGCAAGCGAATCAAGTACATGTGATTTTATAGAATAATCCGACGCGCAGTCGGACAAACCATGCCCGCGTGCGTCATAAAGAATAATTTCGTGGTCTGAAAATTTTTCAACAACTCTCGAAAAACAAAAAGCATTATCAGTAATACCGTGCATAAAAACAAGCGGCATTTTACTGCCGCTTTTATAATATGCTTTGATTGTTATTTCCGATTTAACGTCAATAGCTTTAAAACCATCAATCATACATTCCTCAGATATTATTCGCCTCTCATCATTGCCTTTACGTCGCTTTCTGCATCAGTTGTTCCTTTTATGCCGAAATTTTCGACAAGCACTTTTAGAACACCCGGTGAAACAAAAGCCGGCAGAGTCGGTCCGAGACGCATTCCCTTAAAACCAAGATGAAGAAGAGCAAGAAGAACCGCAACAGCTTTTTGTTCATACCATGCGATATCAAAAGAAAGCGGAAGCTTATTGACATCATCAAGACCGAATGCTTCTTTCAATTTAAGAGCAATGACCGCAAGCGAATAAGAATCATTACACTGACCGGCATCGATAACACGCGGAATTCCGTTTATATCATCTTTAACGGTTTTAATATATCTGTACTTCGCGCAACCAGCCGTAAGAATAATCGCATCTTTCGGAAGAGCTTCCGCTGTCTGAGTAAAGTATTCTCTTTCCTTATGACGTCCGTCACATCCAGCCATTACAACAAAGCGTTTGATCGAACCGTTTTTTACATTCTCTATAACTTTATCTGAAACAGCAAGGAGCTGTTCTATACCGAAGCCTCCCGTAATCTTTCCTTTTTCTAGCTCCACCGGAGGCGCGCTTTTTTTCGCACGATTTATTACTTCAGAAAAATCTTTCTGTCCGCCGGAAGTTCTATCAGCAACATGCTTAACTCCCGGATAACCCGCCATACCAGTAGTATAAATTCTATCCTTGTATGCGTCTTTAACAGGAATAATACAATTTGTAGTCATCAATATCGCGCCGTTAAAGGAATGGAAATCCTTATCCTGATGCCACCACGAAGAACCATAGTTTCCTGCAAAATGAGAATATTTTTTGAACGCCGGATAATAGTGCGCAGGAAGCATTTCGCTGTGAGTATAAATATCCACACCGCTTCCTTCAGTCTGCTTGAGGAGCTCCTCAAGATCAAGAAGATCATGACCTGAAACAAGAATACCGGGATTAGATCTCACGCCAAGATCAACTTCAGTAAGTTCTTTATTTCCATAAGTTTTACTGTTGGCCTCATGAAGAAGAGCCATTGTGGTAGTTGCGCATTCACCTGCGCGGAGAACATACTCGGTCATTTTATCAGCCGAAAGCTGTTTCAAAGTCGAAGCAAGAGCTTCAATTATAAACGAGTATATTTCATCTTTTTCGTAACCGAGCACTTCAGCATGATGCGAATAAGCAGAAATCCCCTTAATCCCGAGAATCAACAACTGCTTGAGAGAACGGATATCTTCATTTGAATCCGCAAGAACACCTATGGATTCAGCTCTTACCGCATATTCACTTTCAGGCATATTCCAGTCAATCACATCGGCAAAGCTGTCCGGGCATGTCGCCGAAAGATTTGTCTTAAGTGATATTCCTTCTTTGATGAGTTCACTAATTCTTGAATTATCAAAATTAGCATTTGTAATAGTCGCGAAAAGCGCCTTGGTTATAAATCTGCCGGCTGTTAATTTTTCTTTGTCGGAACATTTTTCAGCGGCAAATGCGATTCTGCGTGAAAGATATATTAAAAGATCCTGAAGTCTGGCGGTGTCATCCATTTTTCCGCAGACTCCTCTAACAGTACAGCCCGAATTGCGCGCTGTCTCCTGACACTGAAAACAAAACATACTCATATAATCCTCCTGTTTTTTAAAAACGCTCCACAGCGGCGGAACATTCAATGACTCGAGCGTAGGGCATAATTATATAAGTGTAATTGATTTAAGTCAAACGCGGAACTTAATTTTTTTAGTTTCCGCACGGAGGCGGAAACATAGCCCGCGAGATGGACGAAGTCCATAGCGGGACAACGCAAGCGTCACCTCAGCGATGCGTACGGACATTTGTATTCAAGTAATAATCGAAGCAGACACGAAGTCTGCTGAGAGAAAGCAAATTATTAATAAAAGTAATAGTAAATTCTCCGTGCCGAGGAGGCGGAAACTCACGAGACGCTTTTATCGTGACCTCGTGTCACATATTGAAGCGTCTCGTTTGTCGGACTCGTTCCGACTATCCGCGAGATGGACGAAGTTGCTTGCGGGACAACGCAAGCGTCACCTCAGCGATGCGTACGGACATTTGTATTCGAGTAATAATCGAAGCAGACACGAAGTCTGCTGAGAACAAGCAATGATTTCTTGAAATTGACAATTCATTATCCCGCACGGAGGCGGAAACTAGCGAGACGCTGTGCCAGGCAAAAGCTATCATTGTACACACTGTATTTATTATTTTTTCTTATTCTCTTCCTTTATTTCTTCAACTGTTAAACTAAATGCAGATTTCAATGCCATCATCCTATATGCAGGGGTATAAACAACAATAACCGATGCAAAAGTGGTTTCTCCCCAATACAATATACCAACTGATGTCGCATAATATCCTGGTGATTCCCAATCTTTTCTTTCTTTAGAAACAAATACTTTCTGATTATTCAGAATAATATAGTCGTTCCTATTAAATTCTTTGTAAGATCTTATATCACCTTTCGTTCCATAATAGACATCTAAATATTTGCAGAAATATTTCGCTTCAATTTCATCTTGAAGATAATATTTTACATTCGGTATTTTCGCTATAATTTTATAAAAAGTTTCACTCTTATCCTTAAGAATATACTTGCTTTCATCGGTAATATAGTTTGTCATTTCCATATCTATTTCACCGGTATCAGTAAATCCGATATGCTTATTATTAATCACCTCAATTTTATTCACTTTGACAACATCAAGAAATTTATAGTCTTTAACTTTTTTGCCATCTTTAGTCTCTGATAGTTTATTTGTAAGAATCACGTATTCCTTTTGCGTTATCTGATCTTCTGCATCTATTGTAACAGAAAACAAAACCAAAATTGCTAAAATGATAATTCTTTTCATAAAAATCTCCTTCTTGATAATGATAGTCGTTTCTTCTCTGTGATCTGAAATAATTGCAATTATTCATTGAGTCCGGGGCAGCATAAATCACGGGGAAGAATATATAAATAAACGATGGTATTCCGGAAAACGACAGAATATCTGAAAAAAGTGTCCAGTATGCAATAAACACTGACTCAATTAGCAGCAATACTATAATTGTTATAACGAACCGTAATCGCCTGCTCATCATTTATTATCACCTGAAAAAAACAAAAATCTATTATTCATTATTTCGATTAATCAATTATCAAAAATAAAAGAAAACATGTTATTGCGAAACCTTGAAAAGATAAAAAAGCAACCAATGCATAAAATCTCGATTTTTTTCTTAATAAGTATAAAGTAGAATCATCAATATCATTTTTCAAAAAAAACTTAATCGGATTTCCTTTTAAAAAATAATCTTTTATCCCGCAGATTCCATATAATTTAGCATACATGTCCGGATATAATATTCCCAGATTCTTTTTATATTCATTGAACTTCAGATTTGATAAAAATGCAGCTCCTAAAACAAACATTAATTGAACCAAGGGCAAGATAAACAAATAGTTATAATTCATATAATCTCCTTTTATTTTATTGCTATTTCAATATTTTGCTCAGGATATATCTTATAATCAAATTCGTTATAATGCGATTTTTTCAAATCAATTATCTTTTTCTTCTAATTTCAAATCAGGGTACATTTTTTTAGCACATGCCGGACACAGTCCATGACTAAAAACAGCATCCGAATGTTCATTGATATATTTCTCAATTTGATGCCAATATCCGTCATCATCCCGTATTTTTTTGCATGAAGCACATATAGGAATTAGACCGCTTAGTATTTTTATATTCCGGGATGCCTCTTCAAGTCTTTTCAGGTTCTCTTCCAAATTTGTTTTTGATGCTACTAATTCCTGATTTTTTTGATTCAATGCATCTTTTATTTTATTTTCCCGCTTTAGGACAAAAAATGAAACGACAAAAGCCAGTATTGTACTGAAGACGATTGTGATTATATGAGAACTCCAAATGCTGATGTCCGGAATCAGAAACTGTTTTAAAAATTCATACAGAGTCATGCCCGATAATGTAAGGAATGCGATTATTAATAGGGTTAAATAAAATGACTTTCTTCTTTTCATAAGATATATAAACGTCTCCCGATTCTATAAACGCGGCTTTAATCACGATTTGCAAAACTATTTAATTCAAAAATCTCAGGTTTAATATAGTCAAGAAAAGAATACTTTCCATTTTTATTATCGTACTACGTATATCACTGCTGTCCCATAGAATCATGAGAAAATAAGAAAAATGCTATTAATTCTCA
>DAOMHE010000038.1:0-15522 GCA_035430785.1 Spirochaetota bacterium
ATTTATTATATTTTTTCTACTATTAATACAAGAGCTTTCTTGTATGATTCGATTTTCTGTTTTGAAAGTTCAGCTGTCTTGTCCTTTGCACTGAAATAGAACTTTATTTTAGGTTCTGTTCCGCTCGGGCGCATTGTAATCTTTGTTCCGTCAGAAAGAAAATACTGAATTACATCAGAAGAAGGAAGTTCGCTGATCTTTTCCTCTTTAGAAGTTTTGATATATTTTTTTGAAAGATTCTTTATATCATCAACACGTTCAACATCGCATCCGGCGAAATCCTTAGGCGGATTGTTTCTGAAAAATGCCATTATCTTCTGAATCTTTTCCATTCCTTCTTTTCCTTCAAAAGTCATGGAAACGAGATCTTCGAGATAATATCCGTATTTCGCATAAATCTCTTCAAGAAAATCCGCAAGAGTTCTTCCTTTGCTCTTCAGCCATCCTGCCATCTCGCAGAAGAAATAACAAGCGCCGATTGCATCCTTGTCGCGGACGAATTCTACCGGAAGATATCCGTAGCTTTCTTCTCCGCCGAAGATGAATTTATATTCGCCTGTTTCATCGAATTTTCTCATTAGAGTTCCGATCCATTTGAATCCTGTGAGAACGTCGAATATTGCACATCCGAAATCTTTAGCGATATCTGACTGAAGTTCAGTTGTTACAATAGTTTTTATTACTGCGCCGTTTTTTGGAAGAGCATTCTTTTCTTTGAGTCGCGTGAGTAGATAATATTCAATCATCGTTCCGATCTGGTTACCGTTGATGAGAACGTATTTTCCGTTTTTATCCTTGAATCCGACGCCCATACGGTCGGCATCCGGATCTGTCGCGAGAATGATGTCACCGTTTTCATTTTCCGCAAGTTTTACAGCAAGTTCAAGCGCTTCTTTCTCTTCAGGATTAGGATATTTGACAGTCGGAAAATTTCCGTCAGGAATGCTCTGCTTAGGCTCAAGAATGATATTGCCGAATCCGAAATGTTTCATAACTTCAGGCAGAATTTTGTATCCTGTGCCGTGAAGAGGTGTATAAACTATTTTGATGTTTTTGTCTATGTCATCGTTCATCACGACTTTAGACAGATTTTCGATATACTTATTCTGAATGTCTTTTCCTATAAGAACGATCATTCCTGATTTAACAAAATCGTCAAAGTTGCCGCGTTTGACTTTTGTGATTTCGTCAACCTTTTCGGCTTCCTTGATTATTGCAGTATCATGCGGAGGTGTAATCTGGCATCCGTCATTCCAGTAAACCTTGTATCCATTATATTTCGGCGGGTTATGACTTGCAGTAATCATTATTCCCGATACCGCTTTCAATTCGCGTATTGCAAAGGAGCAGAGAGGAGTAGGCATGATGTCGTCGAAAATATAAACCTTTATTCCGTTAGCTGCGAGTATTGATGCAGTATCTTTTGAGAAGATGTCGGACTTTATACGCGAGTCGTATGAAACGACAACACCCATGGAGGCTTTTCCCTGCGATATTATATAATTGGCAAGACCCTGAGTTGCTGCACCAACGGTGTGAATATTCATTCTGTTGGTGCCGGCTCCGATAATACCTCGAAGTCCGCCTGTTCCGAATTCGAGTGATCTGTAAAATCTGTCTTCAAGTTCTTTTTCGTTTTTGCTGTCGATAAGATTCTTTATTTCATCTCTTGTTTCGTCATCAAAAGGGGCATTGCTCCATTTTTCCGCAAGCTCAAGAATTTTGCTTTCCATATTTACCTCTGTAAATTATTCTAAATTCATAATTTTTGCGCCGTATTATACGTCAATGAAATATTTGATGTATTTTTCTCCATTTCAGCGTATGTGTTGGTATAATATTGAATACTATAGAAAAAGTAAAACACTTCATTGAAAAGCATAACCTGGTTGGAAAAGGAGATAAGATTCTTCTTGCGATGTCTGCGGGTAAGGATTCTGTTTTTCTTTTTGACGTGTTTATGAAAATAAAGAATCAGTTGGAGATTAATTTTTCTGTTTTTCATCTTAATCATAAAACGCGGAACGGTGAAAGCGATCTTGATGCCGGTTTTGTTGAAAAACTTTGCAGAGAAAATAATATCGATTGTTTTATGTTTGAACATTCGTTCGGTAATATTCCTTCGTTTGAAGAAACTGCGCGTGATAAAAGATATGAACTGCTTCAAAAAACTGCCGAAGAAAATTCTTTTAATAAAATCGCTACGGCTCATAATGCTGATGATAATTATGAAACTGTTCTGATGAGATTGTTTTCCGGAACATCAATATACGGAATGCGCGGCATAAGTCCTTTGCGCGGTATGTTCATCCGTCCGATGCTTTGCGTCGGTATAAACGAAATATATGAGTATATTGAGAAAAATAAACTCAGTTTCAGATATGATTCGAGCAATGACGATGAAAAGCATCTCCGAAATTATATGAGGACAAAAATATTTCCTGCTGTAAGTGAGCGTTTTCCTGACTACCGTAATGCTCTTGATTCTATAATCTCTCATTCGCGTGAAACGGATGAATTTATTTCATCGTTGATTTCTGAATATTATGATATTGCGAAACACGTTGATTCGGTTGAATTTATTGAAAAGAAAAAATCATCTCCGTATATCTTTAAAAAAACAGTATCGGATATTTTCAGATCGGATTTTCATACTTATATTACCGGCGAAATACTCGATGAGATTATCAGAAAAAACAAATCAACTAAAAGAAATATCGTATTATATTCTTCCGGAAAAATATGTTTAGAGCGTATTTTTAAGGCTGATAAGATTATATTTCGTTTTTCAAGAGTTCATAAAACGGCTGATGTTGCTTTTAATGAATTCAGCTGTTCAATTGATGATATATCCGGTAAACGGATAGAAGCTTGCGGTTATTTTTTTTATTTTGAATTATTGGAATATTCTGATAATATGAATTTAGATGATTCAGAAGTCATTTATATTGATGTTTCATCATCCAATAGTGTTTCATTTGAACAAAAAAAAGACGGAGACAGATTTCTTTCAGGCGGAAAAATGAAAAAGATAAAAGAAATATTTATTGAGAAGAAGATGAATAATGATCAGAAATCGTTATTTCCGGTAATAAAAATAGATTCCGTAAACGCTGCTCTTCCGTTTTCTTTTTATGATCTCGGAAAAAACAGGGTTTCAGACGCATTTATGGTAAAAAGCGGCACCAAAAAAATACTTGCTATAAGAAGTGCCGGAAAAATACAGTGATAGTAAGGTTTATCAGGAGAAGTATTTAATGAATAAAGGTTTTAAACAGTTAGCGCTTATTCTTCTTGTTGTGATGCTTGCGGTGATGATTTTTACTCTTGATCCGGGAAAAGATAAGAAAACCGAAGAACTTGGATATAATGAATTTCTTCAGTATGTGAATGATAACCGTATAGTTGAGCTTACTATTAATGAGAACCGCATAATCGAAGGTGCTTTTCTAAAAGATAATGCTCCGGTTAAATTTAAGACAATTATTCCGTACCAGGATAATGCGCTTGTACAGAAACTTGTTGAAAAAAATGTAAAAATGAAAGGGAAGATGCCGGAAGAAGGTCTTTTTTACAAATTTCTCATGAGTCCTCTTCCGTGGCTTTTGATGCTTGTTCTTCTTTTCTTTTTTCTAATGTGTCAGTTCCAATCAACCGGAAGCAAGGCGATGAATTTCGGAAAGACAAGAGCAAAACTGCATCATGATTCAAATAACAAAGTTACATTTGACGATGTTGCCGGAATCGATGAAGCGAAGGGCGAACTTTCAGAAATTGTTGATTTCCTTAAGAAACCCGAAAAATATATTAAACTCGGTGCGAAGATACCTAAGGGTGTTCTTCTCGTGGGCCCTCCGGGCACTGGTAAAACTCTTCTTGCCCGTGCGATTGCAGGTGAGGCCGGAGTTAAGTTCTTCTCTATAAGCGGATCAGATTTTATGGAGATGTTTGTCGGTGTCGGTGCTTCAAGAGTCAGGGATTTGTTCGATCAGGGGAAGAAAAATTCTCCGTGTATCATATTTATAGATGAAGTCGATGCAATAGGAAGACTTAGAGGTGCCGGTCTCGGCGGCGGTCATGATGAAAGAGAACAGACTCTGAATCAGCTTCTTGTTGAAATGGACGGTTTTGAAACAAACGAGGGTCTTATAATAATTGCCGCAACCAACAGACCAGATGTTCTTGATCCGGCTTTATTGCGTCCGGGAAGATTCGACCGTCAGGTTATTGTTGATGTTCCAGATGTAAGAGGCCGTGAAAAGATTCTTGCCGTGCATTCAAAAAAGATTCCTCTTGCGAAAGATGTTGATCTTAAGATTGTTGCGCGGGGAACTCCAGGCTTTACCGGAGCAGATCTTGCTAATCTTATTAACGAAAGTGCAATTATGGCGGCCCGCAGAAACCGCTCAAGAGTTAATATGTCAGATATCGACAGCGCTAAGGACAAAATAATGATGGGTCCTGAACGTAAGTCGATGATAATTACTGAAAAGGAAAAAGAGATTACCGCATATCATGAAGCAGGACATGCGTTAATCGGGCTTCTTACTGATGATAATGAAGATGTGCATAAAGTTACTATAATTCCGAGAGGACGTGCACTGGGTCTTACACTGCAGCTGCCTCATGAGGAAAAATATACTCATACGAAAAAATACTGGATTGAAAGGATTTCTCTTCTTTTCGGCGGTCACATTGCAGAAAGATTAAAATTCGGCGATTCTTCAACCGGCTCAAGCAATGATATAGAACGCGCTACGCAGATTGCAAAGAGAATGGTCTGCGAGTGGGGTATGAGTGAAAAGCTCGGTCTCATGTCTGTCGGCAGCAGGAATGATCAGGTATTTATCGGCCGTGACTGGGTGCATGAGAAAAATTACAGTGAAAATACAGCTCAGATAATTGATGAAGAAATAAAATCAATTCTTAGCAGTTGTGAAAAACGTGCGACTGAACTCATCAGCGGAAATCTTGATAAGTTTGAAAAAATCGGAAAATATCTGATAGAAAGGGAAACTCTGAACGCTGATGATCTTGCCTTAATAATGAAAGGTGAGGATCTTCCGGCTGTCAATGGAGAAGAAAAAGTCAGCAGTTCATCCGAAGAAAAGGAAACAGAGGACGCATGATCGATGATCTTGACTCAATACTGAACAATATTGACGATAATTCATTTGATTATAAAAACGTAAAAGATGCTGAAAAAGTTCAGCAGGAAAAAAATGCCAGGCGTTCTGATAAGAATACCGGTGAAACAACCGAAATTAAATCCGGTTATATCTTCGAGATAAAGAAATATAAATCACTGGAGGCTGTAAGAGCCTTCCAGTGCGGTTATTCCGAATACTTAAACGGTCACATGCTGACAGCGCAAAAGATTAAGGACGCCATGAATGACATGGCTGTCCCTTCTCTTGTTTCAGATATTTTAAAAAAGCACCGTTATACATTTCAGAAAATCGTTCAGAATGTAGAGATGTATTATAATGATTTTATTACAAAACAAAATCCTACCGCACTAGCCAAAAAGTCAAAAGCAGATTTTCATATATTTTTTACTGTTGAAGAACCGACATCTCAGAGAATTGATTTTCTATCTCTAAAAGAACTCTTTTTGCGTCTAAGGGAATTCAATTCAAAAGTTAAAAAAGAATGGAATGATATTAAAGCCGCCTTCGGCGTATTTAATATTGTCAAAGAAGGAGCTGCTTATTATCAGCAGTATGTTCAATATGCTATTGAGGCATTGGAAATATGTGAGAAGACTGATATTTTTTCAGGCTATCTATCCGTCGTTATAGGAATACCTGAAGAAGACCGGGATCTTCTTGAAAAAGATATCTATCAGAAGATATATTTCCGAGAAACAATGAAATACTCTTATGATTCCCTTTTTGCTGAAGATGCTAAAGAAGAAAAAGAAGAATCTCCGCGGATTGATTCACTGCTTGATCTCGACGAAAATGAGCCTGGAGAGATAAAAAAAGAAACTAAAAAAGAAAATATCAGCCGTATAGAAGTGAAAAGTCTTTCAGTCGATCAGATTAAAGTTCCGTCGATAATAACCGAAAGTGAAGAAGAACTTCTGAAATTTAATCTGTCCGATTATTTTACACTAAAAGGCAAGCTTGCATGGAATACCCGGGAACCGTATGTTATTTCAGTTTCGGCTCCAATTCTTGAAAAGAATAAGCAGGATCTTGCAAATACGATTTTATTCATTGAATCAAAAGATGATTTCCTTCATCTTTCTGGTTCAATAAAGCGGGCGATGATTAAATATCAGAGAGACAAAAACAATGCAATCGCCGAAAAATATGAAGAATTTCTTTTTAAAAAAATTACAACAACTCTTTCGGAAGCAGCATCTTTTTTTGAATTAGACGAAAACAAGCTCTTTATTTATCACATAGGACCTCTAACAGTATGGAAAATAATGAAGGCTGTTTTCGATAGTGAAGAAATCGGTTTATGTCTTAAGCATCTTGGAGACAATAAGGTTTCTCGGTTTTTTCCTGATGAATTTATAAAACTTTCGATTTTAAAATGGTTTGAGACAAATATAAATATTTTTGATCTTCCCTTTGACAGAATTCAGGATTTCAATGAGATAAAAAAACAGATAACAGATAAATATGAATCCGAAAAAACATCTAATCTTAAAAAGGTTTCAATTGCAGCGGCTCAGCATTATCTTAAAACAGGAAATAAAATTTCAGAATATGCTCTTTTAAACGCAAAGGCAAAGGATCTTTTCGGAGTAATGAATATTCCGGTATATCAGAGATTTGTAGATAAAAGCATATTTGTAAAATAAATTTATGAGTATACTTCTGATGTAATTCTTTCAATTATTTTCATTCTCATTCCTTTCTTCTGTGCATTATCAAAAAACATTTCTATATCACGACTATTCTCCGCTTTTATTTCAGAGATGGTTTCTTCGGCAAATTCTCTAGCATTTTTCAGAATTTCTATATCGCTTGAAATATCAAAAAATTCAAATCCGCTCAAAAACCCGCTCTGTTTATTTCCTATAAGTTCACCGTGGCCCCTGAGCTTTAAATCCATTTCACTGATTTCAAATCCGTCTGAACAATTTTCCATGATTGAAATGCGTTCTCTTGCTGTTTCTGTTATTTTTTCCGGATGAATCAGAACACAGAATGAGTCGAACCTGCCTCTGCCGATTCTTCCGCGAAGCTGATGAAGCTGGGCGAGACCGAATCTTTCAGCGTGATATATTATCATTACATTTGCGTTGGCAACATCAACACCTATTTCAATAACGGTTGTCGAAACGAGTATTTGAGTTTCTCCCGATTTGAATTTCTCCATGATTTCATTTTTTTCCGCAGACTTCATTTTTCCGTGAAGAACCGCTACATTAAATTCGCTGAAGCGCGTTTTTAAATCTTCATATATTCCGGTAGCGGATGCAAGTTCTGTTTTATCATTGTCTTCAATGAGCGGAAGAACAATGTATATCTGACGGCCTTCGCCGGCGTATTTTCTGACTGAATTATATACTGAATTAATTTTAGTCTCAGGAAATGAAATTGTTTTAATTATTCCTCTGTTCGCGGGTTTTGATTTTATGACGGATACATCGAAATCACCGTATAATGTCAGAGCCAATGAGCGCGGAATCGGTGTTGCGGTCATTGATATCAGATGAGGGATTATTCTGCCTTTTGAACGCAGTTTTGACCTCTGATTAACTCCAAAGCGGTGCTGTTCATCAATTATTACGAGACGCAGATTGTTGAATTTAACGTAATCTTCGAGAAGAGAATGTGTACCGACCGCGCATGAAACCTCATTGTTTGCAAGAGACTGTTCGATTATATTCCGTTCTTTTTTGCTGCAGGAGGAAGTTGAGAGAATAATCGGTATCTCATTATTTGTTAGTTTTATTAAGTTTTCATAAAGCTGTTTTGCAAGAATTTCCGTTGGCGCCATTAATGCGCTTTGATATCCGTTGATATGCGCAAGATAAACAGCTGCTGCCGCAACCGCAGTTTTACCGGATCCGACATCTCCCTGAATTAGCCGGTTCATTGGTGAAAATGAATCCATTCCCTTTGAAATGTCTTTTACAGCTGAAAGCTGATCTTCTGTCAGAGAAAACGGAAGTCCGGCAAGAAAATGCGTAATGTCAGTATTGCTGAAAGATTCAGACAGAACTTCTTTTTCATTAAGCTTCCTGTTTAGTAGAATGTATATCTGAAAAAGAAGAAGTTCATTGAATACGATTCTTTCCCGGGCCTTGGCTAAAGACTCGAAACTGTCAGGGAAATGAATCTGTTTGAGAGAATCGGCTAGGCTCATGAATGAATATTTTTGGATTACATGCGCCGGCAGGGTTTCAAGGATTTTGTCGAAATATGAATCAAGTGCAGTGCTTATTATTCTGCGTAAAGAACGGCTTGTAATTCCGTTTTCTTTTAATGTTTGAGTTAAAGGGTATACCGGTACAATGCGGGCTGTATTGAGTGACTGTTTGTCCTCATCATCATATATGATGTCGTATTCCGGATGCACCATTGAGAATTTTCCGGAAGAATACAGGACTTTTCCGGATACGGAAAGAAGCATGCCGTTTGTAAAAATTTTGGAAAAGAAACTAATTCCTGCAAAGAAAACAAGATTCATGGATGAAGTTTCATCGGAGACAGTGACCCTTAAAAAAGTTTTTTTTGCCCTGATTATTTCCGTTTTTTCAATTTTTACGGTGACAGTTGCTTTTTGATCCGGTTCAAGATCTATTATTGCGAAAAGACTGCTTCTGTCGATGTATCTTTTGGGTTTATAGTATAGAAGATCTTCAACCGTTTTAATTCCGGTTTCTTTAAGTAGAGCTTCAGCTTTTTTCGCACCGACTCCTTTTATGAATTGAATGTCATCACAAAGCATTATTCTTCTTCCGCTATGTACCACACGGAATTCGGAATCTGAACATACTTATTTTCGCTTGTGTAAAAAAAGGTGTAAGACTTGCCGTCTTCAGGAGAAGTTATTTTTTTTATGTGATACCAGCGTTTTATGACTTTGCCGTTTACGTCGAAAACAGTGACGGTCAGATTCTGCCCGGTAATGTTTTCTATTGATCTTTGAAACATGTTCTTTTTTTCAAATGTAAGAAAATATTTGAAAAAGACAATTCCGCCGGAAATAAGAACGAGAACGATTACAGAAAGTAGAAAATATTTTCTCATAAATCCCCTGAGTATAAAATTGGTTAAAATATATTTGTTTAGCCTAGACTGATATCAAGCCGTATATCTATTGCTTTTTTGTTTATTGTCTTACATAAAAAGACAAATGATGAACCGAATTCGGTGGCAAGCCATGACCCGATGGCGGCGATGAGAGCAAGCAGAACGGGGTTTAGGTTTTCCATATAACTTACCTCTGTTCAATTCGATAACAGCCTTACTTAAAATCAATTAAAATTCAGTTTTACGCTTAATAAATACTGTTTGACATGATTATTATAATTCTTTATGAGACATAATAATTCAACATAAACATGAAAAAAGAAAAAATACTTATAATAATTCCAAACGGGGGAACATCTGTTCCTGAAGAACTGGCGCCGCATTCAATCGTGTCTGATTTTGAGCTTTTCATGTTTTCGGATCCGCTTGCAAATCAGTTGTTCGCTTTTCAAAAAGCCGCTGGAGTTGTCGACAGTCTGATTTCTCCATTGTTTATTGATTTAAATGAACATTTTTCAAAAATGCCGCCTTCATATACTTCTGGTGTGATTAAAACCGAGACGCCGAATGGCAAAAAAATATTTGAAGAAGGCGTTTCACCTGATTCTATAGCATCAGCGAACATCCTTCGCCGTTATTATTTCCCGTTTCATGATGCTGTTAAGCGTTCAATTATGTCTGAAGAAATTAATTTAATCGTCGAATGCCGTGTTAATCCCGCTGTGGGTTTTAGGAATTCTTCGGACAGCGGTGTTCCGATGCCACTTGTCCGGATGAAATATGTCGCCAATAACAGAGGGAAGATTTACGAAACCGCTCCCAAAATTCTCTGTGATTTTATTCTGTCAGGTTTGCGTGAATCATTTAAAAATGAACCGTGCGCCGCGGAATTCCCTTTTGAAATTTCAGAAAGAGAGATGCGCGGCGAAATAGCGTTGAATAATTCCAGCAGAATTCCTTTTATTAGTCTCGAGATATGCAGTTCACTTTTTTTAAATGACAATCATTTCAATCCGGACTATATGAAAGCCGATCAGATACGCCTCAAAAAACTTAATGAAAAGCTTTGGAATTCGATAGAGAAGGGCGCACGCCGCTTTGGAATAATATAACAGTCTGCGTTTATATCACAGACTGCTTAAATATTCGTATGCGCTCATTGCCGCAGTTGCGCCGTCCGCACATGCCATCAGTATCTGTTTCTTGGATCCGCTTCTGATGTCTCCTGCTGCAAAAAGCCCTTCGATTGAAGTCTGCATGTTCATGTCGACTTCGGCTTCACCCCATTCGTTCAATATTTCCTTTGGAAGTATTTTGTTGTTGGGATTGTATCCTATGAATATAAATACACCGTCAAGTTTCAGATCTGATCTTGATTCAGTTTTTTTATTCAGTATGGATGCAGATGTTACTTTTTCCGCACCGTTTATTTTTTCAATGACTGAGTCATAAATGATTTCTATTTTCGGATTGCTTTTTACTCTTTCGATTACGATGTGATCCGCCCTGAATTTGTCTCTTCTATGTATGAGATATACTTTTTCTGCGAAACGGGTCAGAAAAATTGCTTCTTCAAGGGCTGCGTTTCCGCCTCCTACAGCCGCTACGGTTTTACCTCTGTAAAAAGCTCCGTCGCAGGTTGCGCAGTATGACACACCTCTTCCTGTAAATTCAGCTTCGCCTGGTACTGAAAGTTTCCTGTTGCTTGAACCTGTAACGGCGATAACTGTTTTAGATTCTATGATTCCGTCAGAAGTTTCGATTTTAAATACTCCGTTCTCTTTTTTTATGCCTAATGCTTCGGAATTTTTAAATTCTGCACCCAGACGTTTGCACTGATCGTGCATTTTGTCGGCGAGTTCGAATCCAGCTACCGGGTCAATGAAACCGGGATAATTTTCAACATCGGAAGTGTTTAGAATTTGGCCGCCTGGCGCGCCTTTCTCAAGTATTATGAAATCCATACCTGAACGGATAGCATAAATGGCGGCGGACATTCCGCCGGGACCTGAGCCTATGATGACAAGATCTTTCATGTATTACTCCAGAATTTTACTGTTGACCGATAGAAGCCCTTTATTAAGTTGGCGGCAGTGGCTTTGTCAACATCAAATTGCGGATTATTGAGATCTTCGCAGTGTCTGTGTTATGTCTCCAAAAAACTATTAATTTTGTTGACAATAGGTTACCTGACGCAAATATTGGTTCAGCCTTAGGGCCCATAGCTCAGTTGGTTAGAGCAACTGACTCATAATCAGTGGGTCGCAGGTTCAAGTCCTGCTGGGCCCAAAGAAAATTTAAAAGAGGTCAAAATGTACGCTGTTGTAGAATTCGGCGGTAAACAGTACCGTGTTGAAAAAGATATGATTCTTCTTGTAGATAAGGTTAAAAGTGAATCTGATACGCTTAATCTTGATAAAGTTCTTCTTTGCTCTGACGGTTCCGCTGTTTCAGTCGGAAAACCTTATGTTTCAGGAGCAAGCGTTACCGCTTCTGTTCTTGGAAAAGTAAAAGGAAGAAAAGTTAGAGGATTCAAGTTCAGAAGAAGAAAAAAATACAGAAGAACTCTTGGTCACCGTCAGGATTATCTTCAGATAAAGATCAGCGCTCTTAAGACGGCGTAATGTGCTTGAAATAAGCGCATCAGGTTTATCCGAACAGGGATTTTTGATAAATGAAAAATTCACTCTTTCGGTAAAAGGTCATGCGTTATATTCGGTAAAGGGAGGGGACATCGTATGTGCGGCTGTTTCCACTCTTTTTTTTACAGCTCAGTCGGCACTTGTTAAAATAGCCGGTTGCAGGATTGAGATAATGGTTTCGGATTCTGAGAGTTTCATCAGGTTTAATCCTTTTGAATCCGATCCGGAAAAAGCTTTGGTTGTTATAGAAACGGTTTTAGTCGGACTCTCAAGGGTTGCAGACAATTATCCGGAATATTGTAAGATAATTATTGAACGGAGATAAAGATGGCACACAAAAAGGGCGGCGGTTCCACCAGAAACGGAAGAGATTCACATTCCCAGCGACTTGGAGTAAAAGCTTTCGGCGGCGAAGTCGTTAAAAGCGGATCCATTATCATTCGTCAGAGAGGAACAAAAGTTCATCCTGGTAATAACGTGGGCATTGGTTCTGATGATACCATTTTTGCAAAAGTTGCAGGTGTTGTAACTTTTGAAAGATTTGGAAAAGACAGAAAAAAGGTGTCAGTTTACCCTCAAGCTTAAAATTATCTCCTCTACATAAAAACGGGAGATTTTATGCCTAAGTTTACAGATACAATTACCATAAAGATTAAAGCCGGGCATGGCGGGCCCGGCAGTGTTGCGTTTCGGCGTGAAAAATATATTCCGAAAGGCGGACCTGACGGCGGAGACGGCGGAAAAGGCGGAGACGTTTATTTTCAGGCCAGCTCTAGTCATACCAATTTGAGCTATTTGTTCAAAGACAGGGTTTATTCTGCAAAAAACGGACGTCACGGCGAAGGAGACAACCGTTCCGGAGCTGAGGGTGAAGATCTGATTATCAAGGTTCCAGTCGGAACTGAAATAATCAATGATGAAACCGGAGAGCTGATTGCGGATCTAGTCGATGATTCAATTATTGTTTGCGCTGCTACCGGCGGAATCGGCGGCAGAGGAAATGCATTCTTTAAGTCTTCTACCATGCAGACACCGAGATTTGCCCAGCCGGGACTACCCGGCGAAGAAATTTCTGTACGTCTGAATTTGAAACTTATAGCTGATATAGGTTTGGTTGGTCTTCCTAATGCCGGAAAATCTACATTACTTTCTAAGATAACAAATGCCAAACCGAAGATTGCGGATTATCCGTTCACGACTCTTATTCCTAATCTCGGGGTTGTAAGCCGCGGTAAGAAAGAGTTTAAAATCGCAGATATACCTGGTATTATCGAGGGTGCTCATAAAGGAATGGGTCTTGGGCTTTCATTTCTTCAGCATATAGAGCGGGTAAAAATACTTGTATATCTTATTGATATTCAGAGTTCAGATCATTTATATGCTTTCAAGCTTCTCAAAGAAGAACTTGAATCATACAGCAAGGATCTTCCAAAGAAGCCGTCTCTTATTGTTATAACAAAAACTGACATCGTAAATGATGATAAGTATGTAAAAGAAATTAAGAAACAGTTTAAACGCGTTAATATAATCGATATTTCAAGCGAAAGCGGATCAAATATTGATCTTCTACTCGATAAAATTGAAGACCTTCTGGAGCAGAGCTGATGCTCCGGAAGCCTTATTTCTCAAAGGTCAGGCGTATTGTCGTAAAAATCGGTTCATCCTCTCTTACCGAAAACGGCGTTTTGTCGGCTAAAAAAATTTCTTTATTTGCTTCGGATATTTCGTTTCTTGTTAAGAAAAAGTATGAAGTTATAATTGTTTCATCCGGAGCAATCAGTGCCGGAGCCGGTCTTCTCGGCCTAAAGCGTGAGAAAATGTCAATACCCCAGAAACAGGGAATGGCGGCTGTCGGACAAACTGTTTTGATGAAGGAATACTCAAAGGCATTTGAGAAATTCAGCATTTCTGTCGGTCAGATTCTTCTTACTGAGGAAGATTTCAAGAGCCGTGTCCGTTATATTAATATCCGAAATACCGTAAATGAACTTCTTAAACTCGGCGTTGTTCCTATCGTAAATGAAAATGACACAGTCGCTGTAAATGAAATAAAAGTCGGGGATAATGATACGCTTTCTGCGTATGTTACAAACACGATTGATGCAGATCTATTGATTCTTCTGACGGACATTGACGGTTTTTATTATAATCTTTCCGATGAAAAATGCGCTGATATTGTTGAAAAAATTGACAGCAGGGTTTTTTCCGCAGCCAAAGGAAGCGGTTCTGTTCATGGAACAGGCGGAATGCAGACAAAATTGAAAGCGGCTGATATGGTGACTAAATCAGGCAAGCTTCTTTCAATCGCTAAGGCAGATGAAAAATCCGTAATTAGCAGAGTCGTATTGGGCGAAAAAATCGGCACAGTTTTTCTTCCGTCAGAAAAATATATTCATGGAAAAAAACGCTGGATTTCGTTCAACATGCAGGTAAAAGGTAAAATCATCGTTGATGACGGAGCCAGAAAAGCGCTGGTAGGCGCCAATAAATCGCTTCTTCCGGGCGGGGTTGTCGGCAGTACAGGCAGGTTTTCTTCCGGCGACGGAATTGAAATTACAGATTTAAACGGAGTCGTTTTTGCGAAAGGAATTACAAATTATTCTTCAGCAGAAATAGAAATCATAAAAGGCAAAAAAAGCATTGAGATAAAAAAAGCATTCGGCGAATCATACTATGAAGAACTGGTTCACCGCGATAATATGATTCTAATAAATCAGGGGTAGTTATGGTTGATAAAATTATCGGATTTGTGATAGGAACAAAACATGAAAGGGATATAAAGAAGCTTCTTCCGATTGTAAAAAGCATAAATTCCTTAGAGCCGGAAATGCAGTCGAAAAAATCCGAAGAATTGAAAGCTCTTTCAGCTTCACTTCGGGAAAGAGCTATGGGCGGAGAAAGTCTTGATTCTTTGCTGCCAGAGGCGTTTGCACTTGTGCGTGAGACAAGCCGCAGAATTATGGGAATGCGCCACTTTGATGTTCAGCTGATGGGCGGTATGGTTCTTCATCAGGGTAAAATTTCCGAGATGAAAACAGGAGAAGGTAAAACTCTTGTAGCGACTCTTGCAGTTTATCTTAATGCTCTTGATGCGAAAGGCGTTCATGTTGTAACGGTAAACGATTATCTTGCACGCCGTGACGCGGAATGGATGAAACCGATTTACGAATTTCTCGGTCTTACTGTCGGAATAATTCAGCATGATATGGATCATGAAGAAAGACAGCATGCATATTCATGTGATATTACATACGGAACAAATAATGAATATGGTTTTGATTATCTAAGGGATAACATGGTTGACCATCGGTCTCTGAAGGTTCAGCGTAAGCTGAATTTTGCGATTGTCGATGAGGTCGACTCGATTCTGATTGACGAGGCGAGAACTCCTCTCATTATTTCAGGTTCTGTTGATGATTCCACTAAAAAATACTATGAAGTTGATAAAATAGTGCGTCATTTAAAAGACGTTGAAGATTTCGAGGTTAACGAAAAGGACAAGGCTGTTACATTGACGGATAAAGGCGTTCATCATGCTGAACAGCTGTTGAAGGTTGATAATCTTTATGATGCAGGCAACATAGAACTTGTTCATCATGTTAACCAGGCTTTGAAAGCGCATTATCTTTTCTGCAGAGATGTAGACTACATGGTGCAGG
>DAOMHE010000039.1:0-15332 GCA_035430785.1 Spirochaetota bacterium
TCAACCGGTATCGAAATAAGTTTTCCGGCATTTATAAATAGAAAAGATGTCAAAACAGAAATTCCTGAAGCAATAAGCAGAATTGAATAATATGGAACGAGAATAATATTTGATAGGATTCCTGTAAAATTGACCTGATTGAGTTTTAGAATTATAAGCGGAAAAATGAATACCTGTGCCGCAAAAGTCATTGCAAGTGATGATGACAGCAGTTTCAGATTTGAGAATATCGTTTTGTAATATTCGTAGAAGATAATTATTCCGAGTGTTGCAAGAAATGAAAGCTGAAATCCGAGAGAGTATATTTCCCTGGGCGAAATGATTCCGATAATAAGACCTGATAGAAACAATGAATTTACGGATATATTTTTTCTGTCAAGAATGATGAAAAAGGAGGAAAAGAAAAACATTACCGAAGCCCTCACTAGAGAAACCGGCATATCTGTTATGAGTAAGAATAATAAAATGAAAATTGCTCCTCCGGCAATTGAAGCCTTCCTGTTCCTGAAGATAAAAGGAAGAATGAAAAGTGGAAGCGCTCCTGCGATTCCCACATGAAGTCCGCTGGCAGCTAATAAATGGAGTGTACCTGCGCGGGTGAAATTTCTTATCGTTTCTTTCGGGACACTATTCTGATTGCCGAGCAGGAGAGCTTTTAAAACAGATGCTGTTTGCGGAGTGTAGAGATTTTGGATTGCAGATTCTATTCTTTTTTTTATTCTGATTCTATACGACGGAATTCGATTTATGATAATATCATTTTCATTATAGTAATAAACTAAGTCATAGTTCTCAGCAAACAAATCGATTCTTGAAGAACTTATTTTTGATAGTTTTCCGCTGAATATGTACGTATCTCCGGGATTTATTGAAATTTCTGAAGGAACAAAAACAGCGCATTTATTTTTATTATCATTAATAACAGAGACTTTTGAACTATATCTGTATTTTTCAACTGATAAAACTGTTCCGCGTTGAAATGATATTGTTTCAGGATTTATTGATTCGGTACGGTTCAAAAAAGGAATAGTTATTACTGCAAAAAGAAATAATACTTGGATGACAAGACCTGATTTGTTTAGACTCTGCTTTCTTATCGTGATGAAAAGCAATAAAATTGAAAGTAAACTGAAGAAAACAAAGAATCCAAAATATGTTTTTCCAACAAATATAAAAAACGAGAAATTTACCGATGCAGTGTATGCGCAAAAAAGATATGCCGATGGGATAAAAAGTCTAGAATTTACCCACTCTTTTTCCTGCTCCGGCTGAAAATCTGAAGCCGATTTTTTTAGATTCATCGCCAACTCCGTAATATCCGTAAGTGGCGGCGATTGTTGAAAAGATTCTTAGGGTTTCTGTTGCATCGAAGGCTGCTCCGGCTGACAGCATTATCCCGCCGCCGTCATATTTCTTGCTGGACGGGTAGGTTTCAAGATATACTCCCGGACCTGCAAAAAGAATTACTTTGTCATTGAGATTGCGGCAGTATCTTACACTTGCTGTAAATGCTGTATTAAAATGAGAAAGTGATGAATCCGAAGCTTTTTCATAATCCATCCCAATTGTAAATTCTCCCATGAAAAGCTTACCGTAAAGCTGAGTAAAAAGAAAAGGGGATAAAGTTTTGTAAGAAACTTTTTTCTCTTTATAACCAGATTCATCGGGATTAGACTTGTTTATAAAATCATTATAGCTGATTTTCCCCATCGTGAATGAAATTCCGCCGCCTGCATAACACCAGTTGCGGAAATTTGAAGAATCTTCAGTTTCCTGAGAATTCAGGAAACTGAAGAAAAGCAATGATGTTATCAGCAGCAGTTTTTTCATCTTACGTTTAGCGGATCCTTAACTATAAGACAGCTGGTCGGAACATTGAATTCAAAAAGGCCCGCATGAAGTCCTGAATTGGCTCTTACATTGCTGAGAGTAACTTCCAATCCTTCACCTCTTTCTGAGAAAAAAGAAACTTTTTTAAGCATAAAGTTTCTGTCTGCCAGAATGTTGATGTTAGTGTAGCCTTTGCCTGTGCCTTTAAGTTTGATTGAATAATCACTTCCGCTTGAAGATGCTATGGCCATGTAGCCGTGCAGCATACCTGCGATTCCTCCGCTTAGGCTTCCCGGAATCAATTCCTGTATTCCGCATATAGCGCTTGACGGATCATATACCCATAGCTTTCTTCCGTTTGAGCAGATTACTTTGCCCGAAGGATTTGTGAACTTGATAATAAATTTTCCGGGACTCATGAATTTGAACTGGCCGGTCTGTAAAGAACCGGATGAATATTTCATGGTCAATGTTCCTTCAAGTGAACCGATAGAGCTCATTCTTCCTCTAAAGGCCTGAAGAGCTTCGTCTCCGCTGATTGCTTTCCCGGAAACCGGAAATAATGCTGCTGCTAGAACTGTAACAAAAAGCATTTTAATAAGAATCTTTTTCATCGCACACCCTGTATTATATTACGCTTGATTTTTTAATTATTATCACGAAATAATAACAAAAATACGTGATTAGCGTCAAATTAGCAATAAAATATCGGAGATTTCATGAAAAAAATGGGTTTTGTGCTGTTTTTCATTATTGTCGGCGCCGCTGCTGGATATTTTTACAGCAAGGAAATTTATTCTTTTTACGTTAAGATGTATTATACAAAAATTGATAAAAATGCATATTCTGAGGATTTACAGAAAATAGGTATTATGTATGATTCCGGTGTTCCTTCAACGGAAGATTTCGATAAACTCTTTGTGAAATTGTATTCATACAATCCATCAGAAACAAAATTGAACTGCATAGGGACATTGTACTATTCAGTTTATAAAAAAGATTTTATATCTGCCATGTATTATTTTAATAAATGCCGAAGTAAAAAAAGTGATGATTTTCCGATTCTCGGCAAAATAATTCCGCTTTTTTATGAAGCAGGTTATTATGGCGACGTTGCGTCAATTCTTAAAGACTACAATATTAAAAACGAAAAAGATATGCTGTTTTATGGAGCAATGTCTTTTTATAAAACAGGAAAATATCCGGAAGCGCTTTCGAATTTCAGATTATTGGAAAAAAAAGGAGTTAGAAATCCGGAAATTTACGACATGGCCGGCAAAATTATGGAGCATGATTCAAAGGGTGATAAGAAAAAACTTTCTCTTGCGCTTCCTTACTATGAGAAAGCTTTTGAACTTGCAAAATCCCGTTCCGAGTATCGGGATAATCTGCTCAGGATTTATCTGAAACTTGGAATGAAAGACAAAGCAAAAACGATAACCGGATTAAAATGAAAAATGATGAAATGTATCATGTTTAATATTTATTTATACCGGTAGATTTTGTGATGGGGGAATTTGTGCGAATTTTCATAGCTCTATTGTTTTTTGTTTTTTCAGGATTTATTTTTGCAGCAGGTAAGCCGGATCATATTTATAAATCATCATTTATAAGTGATTCTTATTCTTACGGAAGGCAGTTGTATTACGCTTCTGCAGATGACACCTTTAAGTCTGAATCCGTTCAATTTATGAATAAATTCGATGCCTCATATTCTAGAAATACATCAGAAGCTCTTTTCTCCGAGCATTATAGTTTTAGCGAGTTTATGAATTTGAATGCAGGATCAAATATTTTTTCAGCATTTGTTTCATCTTCTTTTGCCGATAAAAAATCCTTCGGCAGAGGTTTTGAATATTTTACGGCTTTTCAGAGAAAATCTGTTTATGACGAATCTATCTGGTTTGAATTCGGATTATTTTGCACCAATCAGCTTGATTATGGTGATAGATATAAAGAAATTCCTTTTATATGCCCCATTGGTTCGGTAAATTACAAATCGGATTCTTTTTTTATACGCATCGGAGTTCCGTTAATCATAACATATTTTAACGGCAAATTTATGGCAGGATTCAGATATGCCCCTATTCTAAATGGAGGAATGTTTGCGAGGTATTCATTCCTGCCGTTTATTTTTGCCGAGGCATTTTCGTCTGCAAAAGTCGATAAAATTACAAGTTCAAAATTTTCTGTTGATGATGAACTTCATTTGTTCGGAATCAGTTCCGGGTTGAAGGCCGGAATGTATATAACAAGAAATGCTTCAATTGTACTTGAAGGAGGCTATACTTTTCTGCGAAAAGAGTGGATTAGTGATTCATCACGGGATGTTCTGGACGCGGAAAGAAAAAAAGGTTCATGGTTTGCCGGCATTTCTCTTTCCGCGATGCTATGAAATTATTTTTTTTTGACGGTTTTTACCGCTTTCACTTTTTTAGTTTCTTTCTGTCTGCCGGTTTTTTTTAATATTCCGTTTTCAAGATGAAGGTGCTCATCCGCAATATCAACAAGACGCTTATCATGGGTAACAATGATAAGCGACATATTTTCTTCTTTTTTCAGCTTGATAAAAAGATTTTTTATGTCCTCAGCTGTTGTATTATCGAGATTTCCTGTTGGTTCATCAGCAAGAATCATTTTAGGTTTATTTATTATCGCCCGGGCTATTGCTACTCTCTGGCGTTCTCCGCCTGAGAGTGTTTCGGGATGATGATTAATAATGTCCTTGATGTTTAAATACTCAACGAGATTATTGATATCTTTTTTTACATTGCGCGGAAAAATACGCAACAGTGCAGGGAAAATAATATTCTGATATGAAGACATGTCCGGCATTAAATTGAAAAACTGAAACACGAAACCGATTTCTTTGTTTCTGAAATGTGATTTTCTAAAATCCCCCCATCGGAGAATATTTTTATTCTTGTAGAGAACTTTGCCGCTGTCGGGTTTAAGAAGTCCCGATACAATCCCGAGGAGTGTGGTCTTTCCGCAGCCGCTTTTTCCTGTTATAGCGATTATTTTTCCGGAATCGGCTTTAAATGAAACATTGTTCAGTATTACTCTTTTCCCGAATTTGAGATTTATATTTTCAACAGATAAAAGCATTATCGTCTCACCGCCTTAAAAAGATTGATGTTTGAAGCGAAGATCGCAGGGATTAAAGCCGATACGGCTGAAACAGCAGATGATATAACAATACATAAAAACAATGTATCAGTACCGCTTTCAGCTATAGTTATTGAACTAAGTGACGGCAGAAACTGCGGTATTTTTACTGAAAAGTAGCGTATGATCATATTTCCGGTAAAGTAACCAGCTAAGCCGTAAAGAGCTCCGACACATGCCGACTCGAAAATGAATCCAAAAAGAATTCTCAGTTTTGAGTATCCGAGTATCCGCTTAAGTGAAAACTTTTTACTTCTGATGTATACTATGGTAAGATATGAATTGAAAATTGAAATTGAAGTTAATAGAAAAAATATCGCAATAACTCCAAGTGAAAATGAGTCTATTATTCTCATCGCTTTTGATGTTTTTTCTGTTACATCTTTCTGAGACTGAATATTTAATCCAAGTTTCTTAAGTTCTTCAACAGTTTGCGGCAGTTTGTCAACGTCTTTTACTTTAGCAAAGAGAACTGCATATTCCATTCCTGCCGATTTTCTATTTTCGGCATAATACTTATGCGCTATTTCTTTAAGGAAATCAGTAGGGACAATTACGCCTGGAATATTTATTACGTCAGTGAAGGAATGCACTTCTGCTTCGAAATCGTAAGTTTTTCTTTCTTCAGTGTTTCTTGCTCCGGTTGCGAAAGTGAGAGTGAGCGGAAAACCGATGAGTTTTGACTCGGGTATGGGATCAATGTTGTCCATTGCAAAATAGTTATTAAGCATATCTATTGAGAATTTAGGAGCTATTATCGGTACAGGTCTTCTGTTTGTAAAAGACCTCCATTTGTTTGTTCTTGTTTTCAGAAAATCTCTGTCAACTCCGCAGACAGGAACATACATTCTTTTTGTTTTCCCGAGCATTTCTCCTTCAACACGCAGAGTAAAGCCGATTCTGCTGACTCCGTGTACAGAAACGAAATCCGGCATTTTTTTAATTGTATTTGCTGTTGAAAGCGGTATAGCACGGCTTCCCGGTCTTTTTACAAATTCGATTTCTTTAGTGTTTTTGGGAAGTATTTTTATTTCGTCGCTCGCGAGATTGTCAAAAAGATTTCCTTTTACATAAGAAGTAACTGAGTCACGGAGAGAAATGTAAATAACAAAGAAGCTTATCAGAAAAAGAATCCCGAAACTTGAGATGATTGATCTGAGAATGTTGGTAAAATTATCTTTTGCTATGAAGAGGATTTTGTAAATTATAAAGTTCATATTCTCTGATTCCTGTATAGTTTAACTCAGATTTTCATCATAGGTTTTTGAGTCAACAATAATTGATTTGTTACAAAAAAAACAATTCACATGTGATCCATTACGAATTTCCGTATAGTGTTTTTGCCTGATTCGGTCATTGCTGTGAATCTGAATGTATAGAAAAAATTACTTTCACTTGAGACTGTTCTATCAGAAAGAAGGCGGCAATCTACTGATATGTCACTGTCATAGAGTTTAAAGATAAGATTGTAGTTGTGTTTAAAATCCATTTTTATCACAGATCTCAAAACGAGCTCTTCGGTGTTTATTTTATTTATTATTCCGTCAGCCTTTACGGGATCAGCATCAGGACTTGTCGGTTTAACTGTTATTGCACATGGAATTATCGTTTCAACATATGGAACTCTTACAGGGTTGAAGCGTGACTGAAGAACTGGTTCTGTTGTTTCAATAATTCTGTTTTTGATGTCTGCAAGGAATAGCTCTGCTTCAAATGAATATTTTGCGTCTCCGGCTCTCCAGAAATTAAGTTTTATTTTTGATCCCGAGTTGAGATTACTGACTTCATTAAGGCTTTTGAGAACTTCAAATCTGGCTGTTCCCGGCAGTTTATCAATGAGTTTAACTATAAAGCTTGATTGATTTTCCGCAACAGCGTATAAGAGCGTTCCGGTTTCATTTTCATCGAAAGATTCAATCTGCTTACGCGGTTTTGATCCGTGATAAATTTTTTCATATGTTATCACAATGTCGCGGCAAATTGATTCGGTGTTATCATTATTCTGTTCCATTTCAGTTATATAATCGAAGAATGATGAAATTGATTTTTCAAAAAGTATTCTGTTTTTTAAAATTTCAGAAGGCTTTTTGAGTTTTAGTATTTCTGTGATTCCGCGTATTATTTTATATTGGAAAGAAGTTAATCCTATATGCTTGGCTTTAAAGAGAAGAAATTGATATTCGTGCTTTTTTAGATTTTCAAGATACTTGAGATATCTGAATAAAAAATAAATTCCGACGACAAGAAATATAAGTGAAAAGCCTATTATGAGTTCGGTGTTACCAGGCACACGCCATTTGAAGCCCAGAAAATTTACAACTGGTTCAATATCCATATTAACCTCTTTCCCGATGAATTATATCAGGGGTTGATAACTCTTTCAAGAAATATATTATGAGGTAAAATGAAACAAGCCGGCTTTCGCCGGCTTATATATTACTTAGCGTCTTTTTTTGTATCTTTGGAATCAGATTTTGCTTCAAGTACTTCAAGATTTTTTTCTATCTTGGCTTCGT
Organism: Spirochaetota bacterium; assembly: GCA_035430785.1. Taxonomy (GTDB): domain Bacteria; phylum Spirochaetota; class UBA4802; order UBA4802; family JAFGJZ01; genus JAKJGA01. Next base: position 7,515 of record DAOMHE010000039.1, read on the forward strand.
CTTTGAGGTCGGAAATAAGTTTTGCTATATTTTTTTGAAACTTCTCACTCTTAAGAGCCTGTTTAATGTATTCTTCAGCATTTGTTACAGGAACGCCCTTAAATCTTGCCTGTTCTCTCATGTAAACTTCTTCAATTTCTTTTGGAGTTACTTCAAGGTCTTTTGCGAATTTTTTCTTAGCATAATAACCTAGCGCCATTGTCTCTACCTGTATTCTGACAATACCCTTGAGATCAGCATCATCCGTAATTTTATCGGCTTTTGCCTGATTGTAAACAATCTTCTGTTTGATCATTTCATCAAGGAAGTAACCTCTGTTTAGAAAAGGATTTCTTGCAATCTGCTGAGGATCTGCAGCGATTTTATCAACTTCTTCGTTAGTGTCCAAGTTATACATGTTTTTAATCTGAATGTAGTAGACTTCAGAAAAGTCTTTAACTGTTATTTCTTTTCCGTCAATTTTTACAAGAAAACCGTCTTTAGGATGTTTGCTGATGTCCGGATCGGATAAAGCAGTTATTGCTTCACTATTTTTTTCAATAGCTGCTTTGTCTTTAAGATCAGTAACGTATTTATTTGTTTCTTCAGATAGTTTTTTCTGAGTGAGCTGCTGCTTGATATAGCTTGATGCCTGTTCAAGAGTGGCACCTTTAAAAGCTGCTTTTTCAGTATTGAAGATATCTTCGATTTCTTTGTCTGATACCTGAATTTTGTCAAGGATCTTGATTTTTACCATGTACTGAGCAGTTGTACTTTCTTCAATTGACTGTACAAGTGATTTGAATTCGTCATCTGAAAGGACTTTTTCTTTTTCGGCTTTGAAATAAACTATTCTCTGTTTGATGACTTCGTCGAGAAAGAATGTTTTGTCAAGAAGAGGATTTTTCTGCTTTTCAACAGAATCTCCGGCAATTTTATCTACTTCTTCATTAGTTTTGAAGTTGTAATAAGTCTTGTTGTGAGCGTAATAAAGTGTATTGAGTTCATCGAGGGTTATTTTTTTACCGTCGATTTTTGCCACCCACGGTGATTTTGAGCACGCGCTCATACCGAGAAAGAGGGCAATTAATGCAAATAATGCGGTTCTTTTTAACATCATATTCTCCGAATTTGTTGTTTTAAACTCTATTTCTGAAGTTTTCTCATTAGTGACTTTGCGCTAACATTTGTTGCAACCATTTTTTGACCTCTAAAAGCTTTTTTTCGCTCTCTTCTTCTTTTGAAAAAAGAAGTATTGCGCTCTGGTCATCCGGATCTATCTTGAAACGTTTGTCGGATTTAACTGCGACAAATAGAGCGGGGAGATCGAGAGTGGTATCTTTTGATATTTTTATGCGTATGTATTTTTCTGTTTCTATTATTTCTTCAAGATAAACTGATGATGCAAGAGTCCGCAGGCGCTGAATTTCTATTAAAGTTTCAACTTCATCCGGAATGGTTCCGAAGCGGTCTTTCATATCCGTGCAGAGTTTTGTTATTTCTTCATCTGTTTCGCATGATTCAAACTTTTTGTAAAATTCTATTTTCTGTCTGGTGTCAGAAATATATGAATCAGGTATAAATGTGTTAATGTTGAAAAATACCGGTGTTCTGAAAAGTTTTAGCGGTTTTTCTCCTTTAATTTTTCTGACTGCTTCTTCGAGCATTGCACAATAAAGATCAAAACCGACATCGACAATGCAACCCGATTGTTCGCGTCCGAGAAGGTTTCCAGCACCGCGTATTTCCATGTCTCTCATGGCGACCTTGAAACCGCTTCCGAGCTCGGTAAATTCACTTATTACATTGAGACGCTTCATGGCGGTTTCATTTATTACCATGTGGCGCGGATAAAAGAAATAGGCATAAGCCTGTTTGTCGCTTCTTCCGACGCGGCCTTTGAGCTGATAGAGCTGAGAAAGACCGAAAGCATCCGCGCGGTCAACTATGATTGTGTTGACTCTCGGCATGTCGACACCGGATTCGATTATCGTTGTGCTTAGAAGAATGTCGTATTTATATTCCAGAAAGTCTATCATTATGTTTTCGAGTTCATGCTCTTCCATCTGACCGTGAGCTACGGCGACTCTTGCCTCGGGCACAAGGCTTTTGATGAAATCTGTTTTCTTTTCCATATCCTGAACACGGTTGTGAACATAGAAGAGCTGGCCGTTTCTTTCAAGTTCGCGCTCAATTGCCATCTTTATAATTTCGGGATTGTCCTCGAGAACAAATGTTTCAATTGCCTGACGGTTTTCCGGCGGAGTTGATATTATCGAAAGTCCCCGAATACCTGCAAGCGACATGTGAAGTGTTCGCGGTATAGGTGTCGCAGAAAGAGTGAGTACATCGACCTGCGAACGGTACTTCTTGAGTTTTTCCTTATGTTTTACCCCGAAGCGCTGTTCTTCATCAATGATAAGAAGTCCGAGATTTTTGATGAATGTGTCTTCGGATAAAATTGCATGAGTTCCGATTATTATATCTATTTCACCGTTTGAAAGACGCTGTTTTGTTCTTCGTATGTCCGCTGATGAACGGAATCGTGATATCATATCGATTTCAACAGGATAGCCTTCATAGCGTTTCTTGAAATTGTTGAAATGCTGAAGTGCGAGAATTGTTGTCGGAACGAGTATCGCGGTCTGCTTTCCGCTCATCGCGGCCTTAAACGCGGCTCTTATCGCGACTTCTGTTTTCCCGAAGCCGACGTCTCCGCACACAAGTCTATCCATGGGGCTTTCTTTTTCCATGTCGTCTTTTACGTCTTCAATCGCGCTCATCTGGTCTGCTGTTTCTTCGTATTCGAAGCGGGCTTCGAATTCTTCCTGCCATACTGTATCAGAAGGAAAGCGGAAACCCTTGTGCTGTTTTCTTCGCGCATAAATTGCTATAAGCTCTTCGGCTATTTCATCGACGGTTTCCTGAACTTTCTGTTTGATTCTGTTCCATGCACTTTTTTTGCCCAGTGAATCGATACGCGCTTCGCGTCCGTCGATGCCTGTGTATTTCTGAATCATGTTGAGCTGGTCGAGCGCGACGAAAAGTTTGTCGCCGCCTGCGTATTCGAGAACGATGTAGTCTTTTTCGATTCCGCCGGCGCTCATGCGCTCGATGTCGGTAAATATTCCGATTCCGTGGTTTACGTGTACTACACGGTCGCCGGGTGAAAGATCAAGGAAGGAATCGATTGCCTTGCTTTTTCCGCTTTTGAACGAGCGGCGCTTCTTGTATGATTTACCGAAGATGTCGTGATCAGTGAATATGGCGCGTTTAGTTGCGCCGATATATATTCCGCCTGAAAGCGGAGATATCGCGAGCGAAAGATTTTTTGTAAAGTCGGGATTCTCATAATTATCGTCGGGAGAGAATTCCTTGAATATGTCCGAAAGTCTTCTGATCTGGCCTTCGAAAACTGTAGCAGCTGAAATTTTCCAGCCGTGTTCTATGCGGGTTTTGAATTCCTCTCTGACGGTCTGAAGTTTTCCGGCGAATGAATGAATTGCCTTCAATGATAAATGAACTGCATCAGGGCTCGATGTCAAAGTCTGAAGATTTACGGAAGAAGTGAGCACGTTTCTGAATTCAGTTTCTGAAAAAAGCGTATCTGCCGGAAGCGCGAACTGATTTTTTGATTTCTGTTCATAAACCGCGCGGTATGATGAAATCATTGATTCGGCAAAATAATCTATTTCGTGTTTTTCGCAAGATATGTAAAGCGAATCAGCCGGAAGATATTCGACCGGCGAAACCGAATCGATGACTGCATGGAAATAATCCTCGATGCCGGGGAATTTTTCTGAGCTTTTATTTTCGAGTATGTGAATTATTTCTTCAGGGAGTTTATTTCCTTTTATTCTTTCTGATTTGAGAAACGATTTAAGTTTTTCTTTTTCATCTTCTGAAAGAATGAGTTCTTTTCTCGGAAGTATCGTTACAGATGAAAGTTCATTTGTAGATCTTTGCGTTTCGGGATCAAACTCGCGGATGGATTCAATCGTATCTCCGAAGAAATCCAGTCTGACAGGATAATCAAGTGATGAAGGAAACACATCTATTATTCCGCCTTTGACTGCGAAGCTTCCATAGGTTTCGGCTGAAGATTCTCTTGTATAGCCGAATGATGAAAGAATTCTTTCAAGCGATTCAAAGGAACATTCTGAACCCTTATTTAAAAAGAGAGCCTTTTTCTCAATGTTCGATTTAGCAGGAATTTTACGCATCAAGGATTCGGCACATGTGATGAATACGTAATTATCGCCTGAAAGCATACGGTAGAGTGCTGTTATTCTTTCTTTGAGAATTTTATCAACCGGAGAAATGAATTCATAAGGAAGAATGTCGAAAGACGGGAACGGAGTTATCAGTTCCTGCGGAATGAAGGATGAAAGATCATTTGCAATTTCATAAATCTTTGTGTTGTTTTTTGTAATGATGACAACGGGTCTTGAAAACTTTTCACGCAGAGAAGCCGCGGTAAGAGAAAAAGCCGGGAAGGGGATTCCTTCGATGCTGACTGGTTTCTCGTTCTCATTTATTGCCTTGACAAGCTCTGATATTTCTTCAGTTTCTGAATATTCTTTAGCTAATTTGTGGAAAAACATTGCCGACTCCGTTTAGGATATTTTTTGTCAGGTATTTGTGACGGGCAATAACTTTTTGGGTAATATTAAGATACGGAGGAGCCATGACTGAAAAGGGCGTCGTGATTTCGGTTGAAAACGGAACTGCTTTGGTAGAACCTGCTCTCAGCGGGGGCGACTGCCATTCGTGTCCTTCAAAGATGTTCTGTTCGGCGAAAAGCGGAAAGCGTATAATCAGAATGAAAGCAATTGCCGGATTGAAGAAGGGTGATGAGGTTGAATTTGAAAATGATTCATCTGTTTTGATTAAATTCGCAGTATTCGCTTTTTTTATACCGACTGTTGTTCTTATAGTTTCATTGTTTGCCGCTTCAAGGCTTCTGCCGGATTCATTTCTTTCTCCGCTTATATCCGGAATATTATGCTTCGCATCGTTTCTATTGATTAAAATTGTTTTTAAGTCAAAAGTTTATGCGGCAAGGATTTCCGACAGCAGGTCGGATACTGCCAAAGATTAAGACTTTGGAATTTTCCTGAGAGTCAGGATACCTTCAAAGACTTCGTCTTTGGAATCTGTTTTCTGCACGGCTACCGTGCTTGTACAAAAGGTGCTCCGCACCTTTTAAATCCGATTTCGCATGGATCATGCGAAAATATTCAAAGGGTGTTCCACACCCTTTACTCGGTTTTTGTCCATTTCTTTTGTGTCGCCCAAAAGAAATGGACGAAAGAAAAGGGCGCCGCTGCGCGGTGCTTGTCGCGACAGAACTATCGCGCATTACTTCGTAATGACTGCGATAGTCTGCGCTGAAGTTGTGTCCGACTTCGTCGGACGATTAGGTGTTTTTTCTATCATTCATTTCTTTCTTTAGTGTTCGTTTTTTGAAGTAATTTATTATCGCCGATAAATAATGCTTTTCAAAGGAACAATTTTAATTTAGGTATATTTATTTCTGTTATATCGCATAAAGCTTATATTTATGAAAACGAGTTTTATAGGAAACAGTATGAGAATTGCGGGTTTTGCTTTCTATGTAATAATGACAAGTATAACGGAAGATTTGTATTTATTCAAAAAGAAGGATATGAGCAGATGAAGGAAACGATAAGAGACTATAAGGAAGACAAGATATACAAGCCGACACTTCGCAGCATTAATCCTTATTTTGGAACGCTGGCTTTATTGTTTTTTGTTGTTGTAGGATCAATAATGATTGGGGATATTTTAATACATATCAATAAAGATAACGTTCTTAGGTATTCTGTTATATTGATTCTTGTTTCACCTGGAATAATTATGTATTTTAAATGGATCGTTGGAACTTTCAGAGATGCGGAATATCTTGTAATAAGAAAGAATGAACTGATAGGCTTTAACAGATTTAAGTTTAAGATAAATCAGTTTAAAGTTGATGAGATAGTAAAGATAAATATAGGAACATATTTTTGTTACAGGATGTATGACAAGGAAGGCAGACGGCTAATGACGCTGAACGCCGGATGCGAAAACTCGCAGGAGACAATGAATTGGATATTGACAAGCGCGCCGAATTTGAAGGAAGTAAAACTTGATAAAATAAAAAGTTATCATCCTAATTTGGTATATTATAGAAAATAAAACAAAGAATAATCGACATGGCAAAAGAAGTCTTGATTAATGCAGCAACTAAAACCGGCGCCAAAAGGCGCCGGTTTTAGTTAAAAGTAATCATTGAAAACACAGGAAAGAATGAATCAGAAATATTTACGCGTATATTGAGTGAAGCGAATAAACGCGTAATGATATTTTTGAATTAATGATTTTAAAAATTACAAAAGTGCGCTAAGCACTTCAGAAAAAGATAAATGAGAGAAAAAAGTCCAAAATGTCCGATGCAATCGGACTCAACTCGGGCGACCGCAGCATCCGGCAAAGCCGGTGCGAGGAATTCGCCCGATAAAAGCCAGGAGTGGGATCTCAAAGGGATGAGGAGCGGCGACTGAGCTCCTCATCCCTTTGAATATTCGTTTGTGATGAATACTTTATCCCTGCGTAAACTGCTGCGGCGCAGATTATCGCGCCAACTGCTTCGAGTGTGCCTGTTTGTTTTCCGAAAAGCAGTATATCCCATACATATGAAAATACCGGCTGAAGTATCAGGAGTATTCCCGCTGTTGATGCCTTAACTGATTTAAGTGATGAACTTATTAAAAGCCATGCCGCAAACTGGCATATTATTCCGTAGGCGAGCATGAAGACAAGCCCCTTTCCAGTAGCAATATGAGGCAATGATCCTTTTGATATGATATAGCACAGTGAAACTGCGGCTGTTACTATCGATACGATAAACATGTTAACTGAGGCATGCGTTTTTCCGTGTTGTGATTTTTTTAAAAGTATCACATATCCCGCGTAAAAGACACTTGTTGCAAGGCCGAGAATTACACCGGGTATGAAATATTCACCGGCAGTATTTATATTTCCTCTTATGATAAGGAAGAGTCCGGCAAATGCTGCAAGGCATGATAATATAAACTGATAACGGATTTTTTCAGAAAATAAAACAAATCCCGCTGCCGCAACTAAAAATACCTGAAAGTTTCCAAGAAGCGTAGAAAGACCCGGTCCGACAAAATAAATCGACTGATGCCAGCAGAATAAATCTGCCGCAAACATTATTCCTGCAGCGGCAGGAAATATTATCCATCTGCCGCATTTGATTTTGAATCTCTTTGTGATTAATAAAAAAATTAAATATGCCGCTGCTCCGAACGCACAGCGGAAAAATGAAGCCGATTCGGGAGCGACCGCTGAAGCTTTTACGAAAACTCCTGAGAAGCTTATGATAACGGCTCCGATTGCAAGTTTGATTTTAGGTGAAAGCAGGTTCAGCATTATTCACTCCTGAATAGTTATAGAGGCATGTATATTTATATTAAGTATTTAGGAAAGACATATTCTGAAAACAATTGATGTAATATTTATAAATGATCTGTTACATGATGTGCGTCAGTTTTATTTGTCAAGTATATGTTGACAAAGTGCGCACAAGTCGATAAATTTAAATATGAGATTTGAATTCAGCTCTGAAAAGAATGAAATTTTGAAAAGTGAACGTAATATTTTTTTCGAGCAAATTATTGAGTCAATAGCGGAAAATGGAGTGTTGTTGGATTTTCCTCATCCGAATGGGGATATATATCCCGGGCAGCGTATCTTAGTTGTTAAATTTAATGATTACACATATTGCGTGCCCTATGTTCAAGAAAAAGATTT
>DAOMHE010000040.1:0-15162 GCA_035430785.1 Spirochaetota bacterium
AATTCCTTTTTGATTGAATGTAAAAAGCCGCAGGAAACTGCGGCTTTTTACATTCATATAAATGTTATTTTTCGTAAAATGAATATCTTGATTTAATTTTAGCTCCTGTATTGATTGCGTTAAAAACATCAATTTCTTTATAGTCTTTATGGATTATCCATCCATCCCCATCTTTATAGTCGAAATAACAATCGGTATCCGGAGCTGATCCGAAAACATTGCATCCGCCATAAACCGGCATTGCATCTAAATCTTCATCAGATGCTTCAAAGATACCATTATCGTTTGAATCGATCCAAAAAGCCAGCCAGATTTCTGCGTCTTTACCTTCCTTTGAAAAATCAACGTCCAAAGCAAAAGGGACTTCTACATCTGGAGTTTTTCCGAGATCTACAATGTTTGAAACAATTTGAGAATTTTTATAATCACTCCAAGAAGGGAAATAAACTGCCACCAGTTTAACGTTTTTCGGAGTAGCTGACCCATCGATAGTTTTAAAAAGAGCTGTTCCGCTGAATGTTACAGTTTTATCATCGCCGTCATCCGAGCTTCCTTCATCAGATCCGCCGCCGCATGACGTTGCTAAAATTGAAGCTGAGATGGCTAACATCGCTAATAATGTTTAGAATTTCATTTTTGTACCCCATATTGTTAAAAGTAAAGAATGTTGTAAAAATATGTTAATCTAAATAATATTATAAGACATTGTAAGTATTTATTTGTTTAATGCAATCGAAACTATTTTTTATAAACTCCGTAATAATTTACTATTCAGATTTCCAAATTATTGACAACATAAGTTGTTTATACGACTGATTTTTTATGGATTATGTTACAGTTTATTTGACGATAAGAAATTATTTTTAAGCTTTAATGAACTCGCTGCTAAAACTTTTTCTTTGGATTTTTTGACATGGAAAAATGCGGGATGCTGTGACGGAACTTATATCCCGCATTCTTTTGTCCACGAAGGAAGAATAATTGCTAATGTCTCGGTTACTAAAACGGAAATGATGATTAAAGGCATGGAAGTTAATGGAATTCAGATAGGAACTGTTATGACGCATCCTTTATATAGAGGTCAGGGTTTATCGCGTAAACTGATTGAATCTGTTATGAAAGAATACTCATATGCTGAGTTTATTTATCTTTTGGCTAATGACTCGGTTCTCGAATTCTATCCTAAATTTGGTTTTGTTTCTTCGGATGAATTTATTTATTTCAACGAAAGTATTTCATCATTCGAAATCTTAGGCGGAAAACGGCGTTTGTGCGGAGGAAATCCGGAAGATATTTCAATTTTGAAAGATAAGCTGTCTAAACGTAATTTTCAGTCAAAATTTTTCGGAGTGAAGGGTTCTGTTTCTGTTCCGCTTTGGCATTTTCTGAATACTTATACAGATGCGTTTCATTATATTTCACCTCTTGATTGTGTTGCGGTTTATTCGATACTTAATGATGAATTGCAGCTTTATGATATTATTTCAGAATCGCCCTTGAAGGCTGTTGATGTGATTCCGTATATTATTGAAAGCGGCGTAAAAAAAATTATCTATCATTTTATGCCGGATGATTTTGATTCATGTGCCGTGCGCGGCGGTAAGTTTGTTTATGATAAAATGTTTTATCTCGGAAGGAATATAAGACTGCCGGACGAGTTGAAGTATCCGGCAGTTTATACTGCGTGAGTATTATTTTCTTATACCGTAATTTTCTACAATGAAATCAATATCTTTGTCTCCGCGTCCGGAGAGATTCACAAGAATCGACTGGCGCGGATTATCTTTTGCAAGTTTCATCGCATAAGCTACGGCATGAGAACTTTCGAGCGCAGGAATTATTCCTTCTTTGCGGCTTAAGTCGAAGAAAGCATCAACACATTCACTGTCTGTAACGGATGTGTAATTAACTTTTTTCAAATCATGAAGCATGGAGTGTTCAGGACCAACGCCCGGATAATCCAGTCCGCTTGCTATAGAATATACTGGAAGCGGTTCGCCTTTTTCATCCTGAAGAAGATAGCATTTGAATCCGTGAATGATTCCTGGTTTTCCATATGTTATAGTCGCGGCATGATCGCCGATTTTTGTTGATCTTCCAGCCGGTTCAACACCGTAAAGCTTGCAGTCTGAATCATCGAGAAATGCCGTAAACATTCCCATTGCGTTGCTTCCGCCGCCGACACATGCTACGACATTGTCAGGAAGTTCTCCTGTCATTTCAAGAAACTGTTCACGGGCTTCGATTCCTACAACTCTCTGAAAGTCACGTACCATCATCGGAAACGGATGCGGACCGACGACAGAACCTATGCAATAGATTGAGTTAACCGGATCTTTGAGATATGCTTCAAATGCGGAATCAACGGCTTCTTTAAGTGTTTTTAATCCGTGAGTTACTGAAACTACGGTTGCTCCGAGGATTTTCATTCTGACGACATTCGGATGTTCCTTTGCTATATCAACTTCACCCATGTGAATTTCACACTCAAGTCCGAAGTATGCGGCAGCCGTTGCAAGAGCAACTCCATGCTGGCCGGCGCCGGTTTCGGCGATAAGTTTTTTCTTGCCCATGTATTTTGCGAGCAGAGCTTCTCCCATGCAATGGTTGAGTTTGTGAGCACCTGTATGATTGAGATCTTCACGTTTGAGATAAATTCTTCCGCCGAGTTCGTTTGACAGGCGTTTAGCGAAATAAACAGGAGTCGGACGTCCCTGAAAATGTTTGCGGATGCTTCTAAGTTCTTCTATGAACTGGTGAGACTTGCTGATTGCGTAATACGCGTCTGTAATGCGGTCCATTTCCTTTTGAAGTTCAGGCGGAATGAAGCTGCCTCCGTATTCGCCGAAATATCCTTTTTCATTCGGAGTGTTTTTGAAATAATCTCCCATGGTTTTCTCCTTTCCGCGGTATTTAAACACGCTGTTATATTCCAGCCGCATATATTTCAGCGGTATTGATTTATCTTTGAACCCGCTGAAATAAAATCAAGCGATTTTAACTGAGTTAACCTGGTTAAACGGTATTTTCAGCTTGTATTTCGTAAATATTATTGATATGGACTCTTTAATATCGGATAAAACAGTAGGAAGTCAAAAAAACCGACTTCTGTAATACAAATCTTGAAATATATTTATTGACACTCTTATTCTCCGGAAAAATATCCATTCATTATGGAAAATATATTTGCAGACAGAATTAATGATGTTCCCAAGTCTTTTATACGCGAAATTCTCAAAGTAACTGTTCAGCCTGATGTTATATCTTTCGCTGGAGGTCTTCCAAACAGGGATTTTTTCCCGGTTAAGGAAATCAAGGAATCATGCTGCCGGGTTTTGGATGAATCGGGTAAGGACGCCCTTCAGTATAGTACAACTGAGGGATATGAACCCTTGCGTGAGTTTGTTTCAAAACGTTATGCTGATAAAGGTATAAATATTTCTCCAGACGAAATTCTTATAACGAACGGCTCACAGCAGGGTCTTGACCTGATGGCCAAATCGGTTTTGAATGAGGGAGAAAATGTAATAATTGAGCGTCCGGGATATCTCGGTGCTATCCAGTCTTTGTCGATATACAAGGCGAATTTTAAAACCGTTGAACTTGAAAATGACGGTCCCTGTATAGCAGATGTAAAGAAAGCAATAGAATCAAATCCGAAATTGTTTTATGCCGTTCCTAATTTTCAGAATCCTTCGGGGATAACATGGTCTGATTCAAAGCGGCGCGAGGTCGCGGATGTTCTTGCTCCAAGCAAAACTGTTCTCATTGAAGATGACCCTTATGGAGAACTTCGCTTCATAGGAAAACCTCAGGAGTCCATGAAAAAGTATCTTGAAAAAAATACTGTTCTTCTCGGGTCTTTTTCTAAAATATTCGCGCCGTCATTCCGTCTCGGATGGATTGCCGCACCTAAAAACATATTTGAAAAAGTTATTGTTGCAAAGCAGGCGGCAGACCTTCATACAAATTATTTTTCACAGAGGGTTCTTTTCGATTATCTCAGCAATAATGATATTGATAAACATATTTCAACAATTCTTGCTGTTTACAGAAAACAGAGGGAAGCGATGGTAAATGCGATAAAGAAATATTTTCCTGAAGAAGTTGAATTTACCGAACCAGAAGGAGGAATGTTCCTGTGGGTTAAGCTTCCGCGTCATATCAATTCGCTTGAACTTTTTGATATTGCGATTAAGGATAAGGTTGCATTCGTTCCGGGTGATCCTTTTTATCCTTCAAATCCTGATAAGTTTACCATGAGACTGAATTTCAGCTGTGTTGATGAGGCCACTATTACTGAAGGAATTGAACGCCTTGCCGGCGCGATTAAATCGGTGATGTAAATGAATGAATCGCGTAAACTTTATAAACTTGCTGAAACAGCAGCTGTTCTGCGGGCCGAGAACGGATGTCCGTGGGACAGGGAGCAGACGCATGAGACTCTCAAAAAGTATCTCATCGAAGAGACATATGAAGTCATAGATGCTATTGATTCCAAGGATGATGAAAAGATAAAAGAAGAACTTGGCGATCTTCTTTATCAGGTGTACGCCCACAGTGAGATTGCTCGTGAACAGAATCGGTTTGATATAGACGATGTAGCAGACGGCATAAATACAAAGCTGATCCGGCGGCATCCGCACGTCTTTTCCGTTAAGGATGAAATTACTTCGGATGAAGTTTTAACCCGATGGGAAAATATAAAAAAGACTGAAAAGAAAAAAGGGGAGTCTGCGATTGACGGAGTTCCTAAATCTCTGCCGGCTCTTTTGAAGGCATACCGCACTCAGGAAAAAACATCCCGGATAGGATTCGATTGGGATAATATTGAAGATGTAGAAGAAAAGCTTGATGAAGAAATAGGTGAATTCAAGGAAGCGGTTAAATCCGCTGACAAAGCGAAAATCAAAGATGAATTCGGCGATATTCTTTTTACTCTTGTGAATATTTCGCGTTTTCTGGAAATTGATCCCGAAGAAGCCCTGCTTCATTCAACGGAAAAATTTTCTTCAAGATTCAGGCTTGTAGAAAAAGAAGCCGGAAAGCTTGGGAAAAAAATTTCCGACATGACTCTTGATGAAATGAATGCTCTCTGGGATAAGGCAAAGCTCTGAATTTAAGAGTTGCCGATCATTTTGACATAAACTTTTCTTTTCCTCGGACCGTCAAATTCGCAGAAATAAATGCCCTGCCATGTCCCCAGTATAAGTCTGCCGTTTTCAATAATTACGGTTTCCGAAACTCCGACAAGAGATGATTTGATGTGCGCGGGAGAATTTCCTTCGGAATGATCATAGCGTACATCTTCTATTCCAACTGATGAAAGTCCGCGGATCATATCGCTTTTTACATCAGGATCGGCGTTTTCATTTATGGTTATAGCACCGGTTGTGTGCGGTGTGAATATTACACAGATTCCGTCATGAAAATTTTCTTCATCTATGCATTTTGCAACAGCTCTTGTTATGTCGATTAGTTCTTCTTTGCGGTTGGTTGAAACTGAAATTTCTTTCATTGATTGATATCCTTCTGTTGAAACATCGATTTAATGCGGCTGAAGCGGTTTCCTATGCGGGAGAATATGTCGGTTACAGCGAGATATTTTATTGTATCTCTTCCGTGTTTGATGTGTGATACCGTAACACTTCTGACAAAGTTCCAGAGAAATTCTTCATCCGCATATTTTGAAAAATAATCAAGATCGACCTGATATGCTCCTTTATATTTACGGGCACCACCGTTAGGCGTAATCTCGTGAATAAAATGGTTAAGATCGAGCATAATTAGTTTTGTTCTGAGAGATGCATCAATAAACTTCGAGCCGTCTTTTTTTCTTATAATTGCAAAGACCACTGAAGTTGAGAAATCATTGTTGTTCAGAAGATAGTCTGCGGTTATTGCGATGGCGTCGCGGTTTTCTTCATCGATGTAGCCGACACCTGCAATTATCCAGTTTTTGTAAACTATGTTTGAGCGTATTGCTTTTTGAATAATGGTCATTGTTTCGCCGGAATAAGGTAGGGCCACCAGGCTTTCTATGAGCTTTATGTCGGAAAACGCGCTGATGTATTCGAGTGCGTCCGAGTCGATTGAAGTCGCGTGGGAAAGCATGTCTGTGTCGGTTAATATGCCGTAGTAAAGCGATGTTGCTATTCTGCGCATGTATTCGCGGTCAATGTTGAGATTCATCTCACGGTAAATAAGGGCTATCAGGGATGAAAGAGAATTGATGCTTTCTTCGGTAAATGAAAATTCGGCATCAACGGAATCATCAGATTTTGCGTGATGATCGAGATGTACCGCGCATACGAGCTGGCCGACTTCGCGTACATAATTTGACGGATGATCCAGAACTGCGTAGGCGTCATATTTGTCAATGTCCGGAAGGCTCTGCCGGAACTGAACGGGAATGGATAGAGATGAAACAATCATTTTATTTTGATTAAGAGAAAGTTCCATAAGAGCGATTATTTCGCTTTTTACGCCCAGAGAAGAGCAAATAGCCTGAAATGCAAAAGAAGATCCTATCGCATCCGGGTCGGGAGAGCCTTTGATGAAGATCAGAATGCTTTTGTGTTTTTTTATTGCCTTAATGAGACCGTTTGTAAGATTTGCTATATTCATTTTATTTCTGCTGTTAACAGAACATAAGATGTGCAAATTGTCAATTCTATTACCTTCGAGGGAAATACATGAAGAGACTTCTGGTTCTTCCGTTTTATGAAAAAGAAAATATAATTTCGCAAAAGCTCGAAGAAATTGAGCTTATGAATCTTGATGCAGATATCCTTTTTGTTGATGACGGATCATCGGATTCTACCGCTTCAAAAATTAAAACCGGCGGAAGAATATATCTTATTTCCCATGAAGTATCTCTCGGTTACGGCGGTTGTTTTCAGAGCGCAATTAGTTTTGCCGAAAATAATTATGATGAAATTATTTTTTCTGATTTGTCTCATCCGAAATTCTGCACTGCTGCCGAAAAAATAATTTCGCTTTTAGCTGAATCGCAATTTGTAAGTTTAAGCAGAATAAGAAAAAATGAAGAAGACGGCGAGTATGCTGTGATTAACCTTTCAAATTCTATAACTGCAAAACTCAACAGCTCGGCAGATATTGACATTGAAGATCCTTTTTCACCTTTTAAGGGATTTAAAACTGAAATTTTAAGTAACATGATTCTTGAAGAATTTGATGAATCTTTACTCCTTCAGCTTTGGATTCAGTCGGCACATTTTAAAATCGCCTTCAGAGAAGAGTATTTTGATGGAATTGCCTGCCGGACTCTAACTGATGCTGAACAGCTTGAGAACGATTTGGAGCATTATATCGCGTTTATAGAAGGTGAAATTCTTTTATACCCTCCTGAATAAGTGGTTGACAGCTCAGTTTCCGTTCTTATTTTTCGCATTAGATATGGAAAAAACGTCAAAACCCGCAATCGTACAAAGTGACAACACTATACTTCTTGAAGTAAATAATGCAGATTATGAACAGGCCAGAGATGCGATATCTCCTTTCGCTGAGCTTGAAAAATCACCGGAGCACATTCATACATACCGAATAACTGCTCTTTCTCTATGGAATGCCGCCAGCATCGGTCATACCAGAAACGAAATAATCGATACACTCCGGAAATATTCGCGCTATGATGTTCCTCAGACTGTTGTGGCATCTGTTACTGAGCAAATGATGCGTTATGGTCTTCTATATCTTGAAAAAGAAGGCGATAAGCTGATATTGAAATCAAAAGATTCTATGATTCTTGAAGAAATATCGCATAATAAACGTATAGACCAGTTTGTTGATTCATATGCCGGAAAAAATGCGATTTATGTAAAACCTGAACTCCGCGGTCATTTGAAACAGGCTTTGATAAAAATCGGTTTTCCTGTAGAAGATTTGGCGGGATATGAAAACGGAGATCCTCTTGAAATAGGAAAGAGGGACGTAGCTCTTTCCGGAAGAGATTTTGAGATGAGAGATTATCAGGAAAGTGCTGTTAATGCATTTTACTGTTCCGGAACACAGCAGGGCGGAAGCGGTGTAATCGTTCTCCCGTGCGGATCCGGCAAGACTATAGTCGGAATCGGTGCGATAACGCGCATGCAGACGGAAACTCTGATTCTCGTGACCAATACTGTTGCACTTCGTCAGTGGCGCGATGAAATTATCGATAAGACTACGATATCTCCTGAACAGATCGGTGAATTTTCGGGTGATAAAAAAGAGATCAAACCTATCACGATAGCGACTTATAATATTCTTACATACAGAAAGAAAAAGGAAACAGGATTTACCCATTTCGGCATTTTCGGTTCAAAAAACTGGGGACTCATTATATATGATGAAGTTCATCTTCTGCCTGCACCTGTTTTCAGAATGACTTCAGAAATTCAATCGAAGCGCCGTCTCGGTCTTACCGCTACTCTTGTACGTGAAGACGGGATGGAGACGGATGTTTTCTCGCTGATCGGACCGAAAAAGTTTGATATTCCGTGGAAGATTCTTGAGAAAACAAAATGGATTGCTAAGGCTGAGTGTATTGAAATCAGAATAACTCTACCCGACAGCACGAGATACATGTATTCTGTTGCCAAGGAAAGAGAGAAATTCCGTATTGCATCAGAGAATGACAAGAAAACAGATATAGTTTACAAGCTTCTTCAGTATCATTCAAATTCGAGCGTATTGATTATTGGTCAGTATATTTCCCAGCTTACGGAGATGGCGAGAAAGTTTAAGCTTCCGTTGATTACGGGAAGCACTCCGACTCCGGAAAGAGAACAGCTTTATGCCCGTTTCAGATCGGGCGAAATTAAAGCATTGATTGTTTCAAAAGTAGCCAATTTTTCAATCGATCTTCCAGATGCGAATGTAGCCATTCAGATTTCCGGCACATTTGGTTCAAGACAGGAAGAAGCCCAGCGTCTTGGACGTGTTTTGCGTCCGAAGAAAGACGAGAATATTGCGCATTTCTATACGGTTATAACCACCCAGAGCGCCGAAGAAAAATTTGCTCATAACAGACAGCTTTTTCTGACAGAGCAGGGATATTCCTATACGATAATGAACGAAGAAATGTTTGATGCGAAATATTCATAAGCTTGTCATGTTATTCATTCCTAAAATTATCACCGGCATTTGTTCTGTGACGGATAAGCGTTGAATTAATGAAAGTTATGTTCCTGGCTTTAAATGCCAGATACTATCATTCAAATCTGGCTCTTCGCTATCTCAGACAATACTTAAAAAATTCTAATGCAGATGTTGTTCTTGAAGAACTTACCATAAGCACCCCTTTACGTGAAATTGTAAAATGCATTTATGATCATTCTCCGGATGCTCTTTTTATTTCGGTATATATTTGGAATTCTTCTGTAATAAAAATGCTGCTTCGCGAAGTTGAATCTTTAATGAAATGCAGAATTTATCTCGGCGGACCTGAAGTCAGTTTTAATGCAGAAGAATGGATCTGTAATTTTCCGCAGATAACAGTAATTGCTCATGCCGGAGAAGAATCCGTCAGAAAAATTATTGAATTAAAATGTAAGAATGAAGAGAAAATAATATCTGAGCCGAATCCGCCTTTTGATGAAATACCGTTTCCGTATACGGAAGAAGAACTTTCATCGGCAGAAAATAAAATATTATATTATGAGTCGTCGCGCGGATGTGCTTTCTCGTGTTCGTATTGCCTTTCATCATCGTATTCCTGCAAAATTGATATAAGAAATATCGAACGGGTTAAAGATGAATTATCTATTCTGTCAAAAAGCGGTTGTGCGGTAGTCAAATTCGTTGACCGGACATTTAATTATGACAATAAAAGAGCGATTGAAATAATTCGTCATATATCGAATCTTAAAACTGATACCGTATTTCATCTTGAGCTTCATCCCGAATTTGTCAGCGACGAATTTATTGAAGTTCTCAAAGATGTTCCATCCGGAAGGCTCAGGTTTGAGATAGGGTTTCAAAGCGCCAATGCTGAAACTCTTAGAGCTGTTAACAGATATCAAAACCCGGAAAATTCAGCTGCTAGCATCAGGCGCATTGCCGATCTCAAAAAGTTTCATGTTCACGCCGATTTAATTGCAGGGCTTCCGCATGAAGATTATAAATCTTTCAGGAAAACATTTAATCTTCTAGCGTCTGCTGGGCCCGATAATATTCAGCTTGGTTTTCTTAAAATCCTTCCGGGTACAAAAATTGAATCACAAAAAAACATTTTCGGGATAAAGCATTTTTGTTCTCCTCCCTACGAAGTAATTGAGACTAATGATATATCATTCGCTGAATTGTCCAAGCTTCACGAGATTGATTCAATACTTGATTCTGTTTATAATTCATCCAATTTCCGGGAAACTATTCAATATCTTTCTTCTAAAGAAACGCTTTTTGATTTACTGGAATCATTGTTGAGCTATGCAGCGGAATCCGGATTCGACATAAAGACTAAGAACTGGAAGGATGTTTCTTCCTTTTTGCTGAAATATTGGCGTTATAAGTTATCAGATATTCAGATTCTTTCTGATTATCTTTGCTATGATTTTGTGACATCGAAAATGTCGGGTGCATATCCCGCATTTTTATTTCCGGAATACGAATCATTCAAGAATAAATGTCTGGGGATTCTGAAATTGAATTCTGATAGTCGGTCTTGTCTGAAAGGAATTACTCCGAAAGAATATTCGAAGTTTTTATTTTTTTCTCCGAGAAGCATGCATTTTCCTGAAAATCTTTGCAGACAGAACGAAATTATTGCACTTTATAAAGACAGGTTGTTTAATATCGTTTAACAATTGCCGTTTATTTCTTTAATTAGTTCTATTATCTCGTCATTACTTTTTTTAAGTAATTCTAAAGCTTCTTCTTTGCGGTTATTTAAAATGAGAATCTCAGCTTCTGCGAAAAGGCTGCGGCATCTTTCAGCTCCTAATGTTGCTGAGGAACCTTTGAGTCCGTGAACTGTTTTTCTGATTTCATCATAATTTAACGAGTTGAGACATTCGGATAATTTATCATTCCATGTGCGGATTTCGTGAATAGAAAACGAATATAATTGTTTGAGGCGGAGTTTGTCGCCTCCGATGCGGTTTAAAACGGATTTTGTGTCAAGAACCGGTTTTTCAGTATAATCACTCATAGAAAACCTGGCTAAATTCCCCTAAAAAGGGATTCAATAAAATGATAATAAAAAAGGCTGCCCGAAGACAGCCTTTTTTATGCTAATCAGAAATTAATCTACGGCAGTAGCTCCGCCCATAACTTCTTTCTTAAGTCCTTTCTTTTCTACCTGATAGATGATTTCACAGTTGTCATCATCATCATAAGTTTCTTTTACTATAGTTCCGCCTTTAACAAGACCTTTGAATTCTTTAGAAACTGCAACGCCTGTAGAAGCATAATCTGCAGCACCGGCAGCACCTTCAACACGGGCACCTACGAATTTTTCGATAACTCTTTTTTCTGCCATAATTATAGCAGTTTCTTTCGCAGTTCCTCTTCTCTGAATTTTGTTTGTAAGAGTAGCTTTAGGAGTTCCTGTAGCGATTACACGGAAAGTGTTGTCGTTAACCCATCCTTCGCTTACGTAAGAATCACCTTTAACCTGACCGCCCTGTCTTGGACCACATGCAGCGAATACGCTTAGAGTGAAAACCAAAGCTAGTGCTGAAAATGATATTTTTTTCATTTTTCCTCCTGAAATTAACCTTTATGGTTATTTGATTAGTAAACCAAACATCAAGAGAGTTACTTTTTTTATAAAAAAAGTCAAACTAATTTTCGTACGAATTAAGTTTCGGAAAAAAAGGTTAAAAATGAACCGTCCAGACGGACTCATGTGATTGATTATTGTTTTTCGTTCTCGAATAGTTTAATTATTCGTGAAAGCGAAAGAATTACAAGGTATGAAAAGTGAGGATCATTTTCGACGAGTGTTTTTATTTCAGATAAATCCGCGGCGAGGAGTTCGCAGTCGCTCTCGGCGATTGCAGTATGTTTGCGGATTCTCCCGCCTATGACATCCGATTCTCCGAAGTATTCTCCTCGTTTTAATATGTAGCTGATACTGCGTTCATCAGATTTGAAGCTGATTTTGACTTTTCCGCTCTGAACGCAGTAGAAATACTTTGCCTTATCATTTTGCTGATAAATGCAGGATCCTTTTTCGAAACAGATTCTCTGTTTCATCACGGAGTCTGTGCGTATGAAGTGTTTCTTTATCCTTTCGCGGCCGGGAACACCGAGTCCGTATAGAATGCCGTTGAGGTATTTTATGCGCAGATATCGTCGTATGAATAACTTCATTCGGGCGGATTCAGTTCCCGATACAGGAGTTACAAGTACGCCGAACGGGTATGATGGATTTGAGCGGTTCTCCCATCGCTTCTTTACGGTGATGATCGGAGAAAGAGTGTGAGCGGCTTCGAACATCATGTCGAATACTTCAGTTTCCGGAAAATCATATGTTTTAAGAAATACAAGATCATGCGTAATGTCATATGTAATAAAGGTTTCTTCGTCATCGCTGTAAGGATATATGACAGCGTTTGCGATTACCGGTATTCTAAGCAGACCGTCAGTAAAGTACTTGGGATTGATGATTCCCTTGATAAGGAATGCGAGAGCTATCATTAGAGGAAACGAAACGAAGAGCATGGTGACAACCCGGAGATCGAGGCGCAATGAAGAGAGCACTGTTATTCTATCCGCTTTCACCATGAAAACGATTGCCGATGCTATCAGAACGACTGCTATGATGACATCGGATATGCCGCTTCCGAATCTGAGAAATCCGGTATAACTGTCATCGGATTTGCCCATAGCGCGGGTTATCCATTTTTCATGTCTTTGATGCCGCGTTATTACTGACCATTCTTCGTATGCTAGTTTTTTTTCAGCGAGTACGTTTGCTGATGGAATTGTTAATGACATTGATATCATCCATTCGAGAATAATAATCATTGCTGTAATCATGAGAGGAATTGTTATTTCTTCGTGAAGACCCTTGAACAGCATGTAGTCGAATGAACCGTGAAGAAATACGGGGATTAATGCTCCCGCTGTAAGCAGTTTGAGTTTGTTCGGGCGCTTCGCGAAAATGCGCCGGAATGAAAGAAAATATCCGATCATACCGCATGTGATGATATGCATTGGTACGGAGAAAAACATGCGTTGGAAAAGTATATCAGCACTGTATGCGATCGAATATTGAATGTTCTCGACGAAACCGAAAGCTGCACCGAATATGATTCCTATGCAGATGCCCTGTTTTATTGACAGTTTGCGGCTGCCGCGAATGAGTATGTAAATCGAAATAAGTGCAGTGATTTTTTCAATGAAAGCGGCAAGTGCGAAACTGCGGATGAATAGAGGCGCCGAAACGGTTATTTCGTGGGTGAAACTGTTGAAAAGAAGTACGATTAATGAAACGAACACACCGTGAAGGAAAGACTCCGCGTAAATCGGAAAATGTTTTTTTTCGCCGATTCTTCTGCAGTAAAGATATAGGAATACCGCCGGAGGAATTGCCGAGAGAATGATTTTTACTGTATTATCTATATTCATATTATATGAATATAGATTCCGTAACGTGATGAAAACTCAACACATTTTTGGATGATTGTTTATTATAGATAAAACAAAAGCACCTTTTCGGGGTGCTTTTGTGCAGAGTTGCTGAAATCATCTTCTAGTTGCGCTTCAGTCTATAATGTCTTACAAGAACTATCATTCCGGCGAACATGACGATCAGGAGGATGAGTACAGAAGTGCTCATCAGCTTATTATCCATAATGTATCCTGCGATAGATGATGTCGATACGGCTTGTTCGAAAATCCGTTCCGAATCATAACTTTTATACCAGTCGGTATTTGATTTTCCGCCTGACTTATACCATTTTACAAAATCCGGATAAGCTCTGAAAATTCCGCCCACTTTCTCTGCCGGCCACACCCAGTCAGAAGGAAGAAGGAGCGCGTAAGTGAGTCCGTTTTTCGCAAAACGGGTTTTCTTATACGGTGATTTTACAAAACTAAGGTGTATCTCGTTTGCCGACCTAATTTTTCCTTTTTTGGCATGATGTGCGCCGTTTGCAATCAGATAAGGATCGTATGGAATCGCTCCGATTGATTTTCTGTCAACAGGCTTGTCGAAGTTGATTGTCGTTTCGTTAACTTTGCCTGGAAGGTATTTATCTTTCGAGCGGGTATTCCAGCCGTTGGCTATGTCTGCTTTAAGATTTTCTATAAGTGTATAACTTTTTCCGGCAATATTAACAGCGAATAAGGCGCTCTTGTTTGTTCCTGCTGCAAGAACCTGAGAGCGGATTACAATTTTCGGTACAGTATTATCTGATGATATAAATTCATTTATGTCATATTTGATGACCGCATCGTTGAAATCCGCATCGCCGATGCCGGGATAGCGGTCTTCAAAGGCGAGTATGAATGAATTCTTCTGAACTTTAGCAATAGATTTATCGGCCGGGAACTCGTCGTTCTCATCAGCAATTCCGTCTCCGTCCTTATCCGCGATTATCGATCCGCTGTCTTTTCCTTTCCCGGATTCAGGGGCAATCGGATTAAGTTCAATTGAACGTACAAGTTCGGAAATAGATGCGATATCATTGCTTTCAATATAATATCCTCTGACGGGAGTATAGTTGTCTTTTATGAAAACAATTTCTATGCGGGAGCCTGTATACTGTCCGGTAATAATGAATTCGGAAATTCCTTTGCTGTCCGAGAATGCATTCGCTAGAACTTTTTCATTTTCCGGATCGTATACAGAAATTTCTACGCCTTTAATCGCCTTGCCTGTTGCCTTATCCTTAAATTCAATATGAACAGGAAGTTCAATGCTGGTGGCGAAATTAAATGCATTCTCCTCTGCTGTGGATGCAGTATCTGCTGTTTCCTCATCGTCATCGGCGGAGATTTCGTCGTCAGAAGCTATCACTGATTCTGTATTTGCTGAAGACTCGGTACTCTTGTTTTCAGACGCTGTGATTTCTGTTCTGTCTGCGTCGGTTTCATTGTTGTCTGCAGAAATATTCTCGGTTGCTTTATTGTCGGGACCTGTTCCTGAATCATCATTTCCAGGAACTGTGGTATCCTGTTTTGCATTGTTTGTTTTGTTTTCATCTGCTG
>DAOMHE010000041.1:0-10957 GCA_035430785.1 Spirochaetota bacterium
CCCTGATATCAATACAGTGCTGGAACTTTCGGCAAGTGCAGGTAAAATTCCGCAAATGTTTTTCATAGCTCCGCTTGAGCTTGAGAAAAATCCTTCACAAGAATCTCCGCGAAGTTCCCGTCTGAGCAGTTCAACTTCTCTCAGGTCTCTGAATGTTTCAGCACCGCCTGTAATTTTTCCCGACTTACTTTTGAGAATAGCTGTTGATATGCTTACCGGAATCTTTTCTCCGTCAGGATTGACGATGAATCCGTGAACGTCAATCAGAGGTTTTCCGTTTTTG
Source organism: Spirochaetota bacterium (assembly GCA_035430785.1). Classification (GTDB taxonomy): domain Bacteria; phylum Spirochaetota; class UBA4802; order UBA4802; family JAFGJZ01; genus JAKJGA01. The sequence continues at coordinate 284 of DAOMHE010000041.1, forward strand.
AGTGTTTTTGAGAGAGGGCATCCGTTTTCACACATATCCGATTTGAAAACCTCGGCGCAAAGTTTGCCGAGTGCATCGGATTTCCTAACCCCGGTGATCTTTTCAGCCGCCTTGTTAAACGAGGTTATCTTCCAGTTGAAATCAACCGTGAAAACGCCGTCAGAGATGCTGTCGAGAATATCTTCTGTCATAAGGAGACAGTATCACAGTTATAGTTTCCGTGGCAATATGTTTTCAGTAGAAGGGATCAATCTCGTTTGAGTTTGGAGACATAAAATGTGATAACTATCAGTTATTCAAAAAGATGATAATTAATTCAGATATTTCGTATTGATAGTTAGAGGTTAAATCATGAAAGAATTATCAATTTTAAAAACATCTGCATTAATAGATGAAAAATCAGTTGTTTTTCTCAATGAGATTAAAAAGAGAATTGGTCGAAGGAATTTTTCAATAATGCTAAACTCAATATTTGTTGAAGTAGTAATGAAATATGCAAAACTTAACAAACCTGTCCTGAGGAAAACTGTCAAATATCAGGATAAAGAGAAATGTTTGAAACTTTTTCATTATTCGATTGATCCAGATGTGTATGAAGCTTGTCTTGATGCAAGAAAGGCTAACAAAGTATCGGTATCTTTTTTATTGAATGAAGCTATTCGGGAGCTAATTTCTGCCTCATCAAAGAAAATGATAGTAAAATTCCAAGACTGTATTTCAAGCTTTATATCTTTTATAAAAAAACTTGATAACTATCATGTTATTTGTAATATTTACATTGATTATGAAGGAAAAAATCTAGTACAAACAATAAAATTGCAAATCCAGTTAACATAGAAAAAATAAAACAAAAATATTAAAACACATTTTTTAATGATTTTTTATCATAAAAGGTTCTTGAAAAAAAAGACCGTGTTTTTATCGTTGAACTTCAATTTTTTTTTCTATTATTTTTACAATTCTTGTCAGGAATTTTAGTTGTAAATAAATAAACGCGAATTAAACTTATCCATACAACTCAACACTCTGGGTAAAAGGGGTCTTATATGTGCGCTGAACCTTCACCTGTATTTAACTTTGTTCTTGGTAATGTTAGCTTTGCCATTGAAAAACGTGACGCCGAGGTTATGCCCGGTCTGGATGCCGAGATAGTTACAATTGATTATGAAATATCGCGCACTGTCTCAGGTGCGGGTATATGTATCCGCTGAAATTTATGATTATTATTCAAAGACACCTCGGGTGTCTTTTTTTTTGCCATTACGAATTTCTTTGAAAAAATTTTTAATTATTTCATTTCCTTCTTTTTCCATTACTCCAAAAACAATTTCAGGGATATGATTGAATTTCTTATTTCCTAAAATATCGAATACAGTACCGCATGCTCCGTATTTTATGTCTTTAGCGGAGATAATGACTCTTTTTATTCTTGAATGAATAATAGCCCCAGCGCACATCGCACAAGGTTCCTTTGTGACGAATAATTCTGCATCGGTAAGTCTTTCGTTTCCGATAGTTTTTGCCGCAGCTTCTATTGCATTAATCTCGGCGTGTCTTGTCGGGTTGTTTTCTTCTCTGTTTGTATTTTTACCTTTTCCGATAATTTTACCGTCCAAAACTATTACGGCTCCAATTGGGATTTCTCCATTGCTCCCGGCTTCTTCTGCAAGCTTTAGAGCCAATTCCATAAAAAAAATATCATTAGTTTTCACTTGAAACCTTTTAGCGGCAGAATTTTATTCCTGATTTTTCCGCTTTGAATAAGATCAATGAATTCTTCAGAAATATTTTCTGATTCTTTAACAGATTTTTTCCAATATTTTATTCTATCTGAATGATTATCTCCAAATGTTTTAAAATCAGTTCTGTCCGGTATTTTGCCATACGGGAGTCTTGAAATGAATTTTTCAGAAGGAGACACTATTACAACATTTTTAAAATTATCTGCATGGGGCTTTCTCCAGAAAATACTTTTGTCAAGCCAGCCGGGTATTATTTTTTCAGAAAAATGCGGATACAGACAGAATTCATCTTCAGCGCATTTAAAGTTTATATCGAAATGATAATCGGTCATACCTCCGTCACGGTAAACTCCGTCAGGTATTCCATTAATTTTATAGACGCCCTTCATTGCAAGAGGTATTGATCCCGACGCCATTACCGCCTGCTTGAAGTTGCTTTCGGTTAATCCGTAATATGATGTTTCAATTTTATCAGCAAATGTATAAGGAAAGATTTCGGTATCAGTTTGAAAAATTATACGTTTAAAGAAATATGATAAACTGTTTCTTGAAACGGCATTTGTTAAGTAAGCGGCGGCAAATGCAGCTGTCAATAATTCTTTTTTTTCTGTGGAAATCACCGGTTCGGATTTTGCGGTAATTATATTCAATTTTATAAATGGATGATTAAGTATATATTTAATGTTTTTATCGGGAATATATTCATTGAGCATTATTTCCGCTTCGCGTGATATTTCTTCGGCAGAAGGGCGAAGGGAATATTTCTGACCAAGATACAATTCTTCGAGTCTGGTTATTGCTGAGACCGGATCTTTCTGGCTAAGCGCAGAAAAACGCCATGCGCCGATTGATGACCCAATCAATGAAAGCGGTTTTTTTCTGTTTTTAAATATTGTTCCGAAAAGAGCTTTGTCAAGATTTGACAAAACAAACCACTTGGGTCCTCCGGCAGCGCCGGCCATAGATATGATATTATTTGCTTTAAATGAACCGTCTTTTATTGATTGAAGTGCTTTTTCTCCGGCCCGTATTGTTACAGCATCTTTCATATTTACCTGATTTTTATGATTTTCGATAAAAGAAATTTACAAATATTGATTTAATTTCCATTCTTGAATAATAAAACTTCCGGCGGTGTGTAAATGAAAAAAATATTTTTTTTAATATTATTCATTATTCCTTATTTCATAATTCCTGCGACCGCTGATTATCAGCAGAACATTGATTACTGCCGCGCCAAAATTATCAGCATAGAAGATCAGACCAAAACAGAAAACGGTGCAGAATATATAGAAACTGTTTTCACTTTCAAAGTATTGTCGGGAAAATATGCGGGATCGCAGAAGACGCTTGTTTTTAAGGGACAGACTGATGTTCCTAATTATATGAAATACCGGAAAGGTGATAATGTCTTCATCGGCGTAAATACTGTTTATACTTCTGACGGAAAAGATGAGTATATTTCAATTTATGATATAGATAATTCCCGCGGATTAATTGTGCTTCTTGTTTTTGTTTTAATTCTGCTGCTTGTTGTCGGAAAACTCCGGGGATTATTATCGCTTGCCGGTTTACTTGTAACCGTTCTTCTGATATTTTTTATTTATATTCCGTTAACTTTGAAAGGTTTTTCACCTTTTGTTTCGACATTTCTGGTTTGTCTTATTTCGATATTGATTACTATTCCGGTTATAACAGGTTTTTCATTGAAAACCATGAATGCCGTTGCCGGAGCTTTTTCGGGAATCGTTTTTTCAATGATTCTATGTGCTGTAATCGGCGGGGCGATGCATCTTTCCGGTATTGTTACCGATGATCTTCTGACTGTGTTTTATGTGTCTGATGTTAATATCAATCTTGTCGAAATTGCTCTTTCGGGAATGATTCTATCCTCTCTCGGAGCTGTAACGGATATTTCAGTTTCTGTTTCATCAGCGATTAATGAATTTTTTGTAGTTCATCCGGGTGTTGATTTTAAAACTGCATTTAAGTCCGCGATGGAAGTCGGAAGGGATAATCTCGGTTCCATGGTAAATACTCTTATTATGGCTTATGTGGGAAGTTCCGTAGCTCTTGTTCTTATAATTTATATTAAATATGATTCAACAATGCCTTTTTCGATGATATTTTCGCATAATGAGATTTTAATAGAGATATTGAGGTCTTTCGCCGGATGCGCAGGTATGATTATTTCTGTTCCGGTTACAGCATATGTCGGAGTAAAACTGAATATGATGAAAAGAAAAAATGCATCATAAAAAACTTGATTAATATCGGCATTATCAACGATGTGAAATTATATTTATGAATATTTTCTCATGGAGCAGTTAATGATAAAAAAAGAATCTCTTGAGCGCTGGACGATCGAAGACGCGGCGGACATCTATGGAATACGCAACTGGGGTGCCGGTTATTTTGATATTTCTTCTGACGGCAATGTCGTGTTTCTGCCGTGCAGAAAAGATGAAAAAAAGAGTATCAGTCTCACAGAGATTATTGAAGGAATAAAAGCACGCGGTCTTGATATGCCGGTACTTCTTAGAGTCGGAAATATTCTTGATTCGCAGATATCGCTGCTTCATGAGTCTTTTAGAAGCGCAATTTCAAAATTTCCGTACAACGGCGAATACCGCGGGGTTTATCCTATAAAGGTTAATCAGCAGCAGCAAGTACTTGAAGAAGTAACCAGATTTGGGCGCAAATATCATCATGGTCTCGAAGCCGGCAGTAAGGCAGAACTTATTGCGGCAATTTCACTTTTGCATGATCCTGATGCGTGTTTAATATGCAATGGTTATAAAGATGAAGAGTTTATCGATCTGGCATTATACGCGACTAAAATGGGATATAAGTGTTTTATCGTTCTTGAAATGCCGGGTGAGCTTGATATGCTTCTTGAGCGTAGTGAAAAACTCGGAATCGCACCTCTTCTCGGTGTACGCGTTAAGCTCGCAAGCCGTGCAGGCGGACATTGGACTGAAAGCGGGGGAGACAGAAGTATTTTCGGTCTCACAATTTCCGAGCTCGTCGATGTTATAGATAAGCTAAAGACTAAGAATATGCTCGACAGGCTGATGCTCCTTCATTATCATCTTGGTTCACAGATACCTAATATCCGCGACATACGTTCTGCAGTTGTTGAAGCCTGCCGTGTTTACTCGGGAATAGTTCAGGAAGGAGCTGCAATGGGATACCTGGATCTCGGCGGCGGTCTTGCTGTTGATTATGACGGATCGCAGACTAATTATGTAAACAGCAGAAATTATACTGTTGATGAATATTGTGCGGATATCATTGAAACGGTTATTTCAACTCTTGATGAAAATCAGATTCCTCATCCTACAATTGTAACTGAATCAGGCAGGGCGACAGTTGCCTACTATTCAGTTCTTCTTTTTAATGTTCTCGATGTCAGCCGTTTTGAAACAAGAGTTCTTCCTGAGTCTCTTCCTGAAGGGATTAATGAAAATGTTATAAATCTTCTTGATGCTTATAAATCAATTAATCTGAAAAATCTGCGCGAATGTTATAATGACGCTATTTTCTACCGTGATGAAATCCGTCAGCTTTTTAAGCATGGTGATGTTTCCCTGCGTGACAGAGCTCTTGCTGAAAACATTTTCTGGCATATCATGGTTGCGGTTTCAAAAAATACCCAAAACATGAGAACGATTCCTCACGATTTTGACGGACTCGATGCCGCGCTTGCCGATACTTATTACTGCAATTTCAGTGTGTTCCAGTCGCTTCCGGATTCATGGGCGATCGGTCATGTCTTTCCTATCATGCCGATTCACAGGCTGAACGAGCAGCCGTCGAGAAAAGCAATAATTGCGGATATTACATGCGACTGCGACGGAAAAATAGACAAATTCATAGATGCGCATAATGTCAGAAATACTCTTCCTATTCATAATCTTAAAGCCGATGATGAATATTATCTCGGAGCATTTTTGGTTGGAGCTTATCAGGAGACTTTGGGTGACCTTCATAATCTTCTCGGTGATACAAATGTAGTTACGATACGTGTTGATGAAAACGGGGATTACTTTTTTGTAGGTGAACTTGAAGGAGATTCTGTGTCGGACGTTCTCACATATGTTGAATATGACATAAAAGCAATGAAGACTCGTCTCAGGGAAAGCGCTGAAGATGCTGTCAGGAAAAAACGCATTTCTGTAAATGAGCGTGCCGAGATTCTCAAAGCTTTTGAAGACGGATTAAACGGTTATACGTATTTTGAAAGATAAAAACAAGAGGCATTCAGTATAATGAAAATATCATGTCTTGGACCTTCAGGTTCTTTTACCGAGATGGCTGCTGTTAATTATATCAGTCAGTCGTCTTTAAAGTATGATATTATTCTTTATCCAAATATTATGAAGGCTTTCGAAGCTGTCGGTGTTGAAGCCGATGCCGGAATTATACCGATTGAAAATATGGTCGAAGGCTTCATTCCTTTGTCTCTCGATCTTCTTGCGGATACAAAACTGAAAATTATTGATGAAATAATGATTCCTGTGAAATTCAGTTTTGCGGCGAACTGCAAATCTCTGAATGATGTAAAAAAAGTTTATGTACAGTTTGCTGCGCATGGTCAGTGCCGCAAATTTTTCTCTACGCTGAAAGATGATGTTCAGATAATCACAACTGACAGTAACTCATCTTCTTATGATGAAGTTTGCTCCGGAAAAGAAGGTGAGGCTGCGGTAATTCCTTGTCACATGCTTTCGTTTAAGAGTTTTGATTTATCGATTGAAGATATAACTGATAATGAAAAAAACAGAACGCGATTCATTGTTCTGGCGGATAAACCTGAGGAACTTTTAACCGGGCGTCGCGAAAAGACTACAATTATTATTACTGAAGCTGAAGATAAACCAGGTTCGCTTTATAATATTCTCGGTTCATTTCACCGGAGAAATCTCAATCTTTCTTCAATCATTTCGCGTCCCAACAAGATAGACTTTGGTAAATATTTCTTTTTTATGGATATTGATGCTGCTTATCCTGATAATATTGACCTTGCTAATGCCGTCGAAGAAATCGCCGACAGAAACAAGGTCAAGGTTCTGGGTTCATATCCGGCAAGCAGAGTATTAACTAATTTTCACTCACGAAGTTGAGAAAGTTCAAAATTGAAGGATTATATGTCCCCCAGTCATGTAGTCCGTTTCTATGACTGTAAAATCTAAACTGCACATTCGAATTTTTTTTTCTTATTGTATTTAATCTTACGCCGAACATCATCGATTGATCCGGATTGACCATATAATCTTCGCTTCCATGCGCAAGAAAAAGTACAACATCAGAAAAGTTTTCGGCAAGTATAATGAGATTGTCCGTTGTTCTCCATCTTTCGGGATTTGCCTTATATGCACCAAGATGATTGATGATAGACGGATTTCTTTTTAGAGTCTCGTTGTCATAGCATCCGCCGAATCCGCCGACATATTTGAAAAACTTAGGATATCTCGCTATGCAAAGAAAAGCGCCTCTTGCACCGGTTCCGGTTCCGACAACCATTGATTTATCGCGCTTATTGAATGCGTTGAATTTTTTCTGTGCGTGCGGGATCAGATATTCGCCGATCCATTTTATTCCCGGCATGGCGCTCCATTTCAATCTTGTTTCAGGAAAGAATTCCGATTCGTACGCGCTTGTTTTCATGTCAGGGGCTATAAGAATATAATTTCTTTTCTCTGCTTCTCTCGTGAACAGACTCTTCTGAATCCATTCGGATGAACTTTCGTTATAATCGTGAAGAAGTAAAACCGAAGTCATGTCTCCGCCGGTATATTTTGAAGGAATATAAACAGAATATGTTCCCTCAACTTTTTGTCCGTTATATTCGGCTGATATTTTTATATTTCGGGTCCATTTTCCTTTCTCAATTGAATCATCTGCCTGGAGCGGACCAAATAATAATGCCGCGCATAATAAATAGACCGCTGTTACTGCACTCTTCATTTTTGTCTCCTGTTTTCAAAATGTCGTTCTATATTTTTAAAAAACTTATTTGCATCAGCATTGATAACTGTTTTTACAGCGTGTTCAAGTCTTTTTTTTGTATCAGATTCATTTGCTGAATTAACATTTTGACTGATTTTGGAAATAGTACCGTCATCAGAAAGATTAACGGCCTTCAGTGTTACATCAGTTTTTCCGTCAGAATCCAGAAATATTTTACCGAGAATAACAATGTCAATTTTCAATTCCGAAATCAGATAATCCTTAATGACAGGATCAATTATTCCTGTGAAGGATTCGCTGACGTTAATGCCTGTTTTTTGGGCGAATTTTTGTGCTGTTTCTTTTCCTGAATTTATAAAATTATCAGGCAGAATGGATGCGGTATATTCTTCAGAATAATTATTTCCGGCTTTATTAACTTTTGATGCATTTATCTCATCGATAAGTATCATACATTTAATCTTTGCAGGCGTATAATTCCGGATTGTTTCTTTCTCAGGAGTTGTTGAGCAGAATGAACATAAAAGCAGTAATACAAAGATGATGTTTTTCATTTGTCCTCATGTTTTATTATCCACGCCCGGTGGATTTTTTTATCTTTAAAATCGAAGGGAATCGTTTTCTCTGATACGTCTTCCGTTGAACATTTATCGAGAAGAGCGGTATCGAGTTTGATTGTCCGCGAATTGGTGGAAAAAAATATCATTCCGTTTTTGTTTAGATTCTTAAGCGCAGAATTGATTAAAAAAGGATAATCGATATTGACGTCAAAGAATGAATCCATTTTTTTTGAGCGTGATATAGTCGGAGGGTCAATTATTATAAGATCAAATTTCTCACCTGAATATGACTTAAGAAATTTTATGCAGTCTTCTCTTAAAACTTTATTTTCTTTTGGATTGATTCCATTAATGTCAAAATTATTTCTGCTCCACTCAGTGTAGGTGTTTGACATGTCAACGCTTAGAGTTGATTTGGCTCCTGCTTTTGCGGCATACACGCTGAATGATGAAGTGTATGAAAAAAGATTTAGAACCTTTCTGTCTTTTGCAAATTTTGAAACGAAGAGTCTTGCATCCTTGTGGTCGAGAAAAAGTCCTGTATCGAGATAATCGTGCAGATTGATTAGAAATTTATGTGAGTTTTCAAACACTGTGAAAAAATGTTTTGAATCCGAAAGTTTCTCATATTGCTGAAATTTTTCGCGTTTTATTCTGTATTTCCAGACAGTTTCGCAATTTTCGGAGAATAAGCTGTTTACTGATTTGTTAACGCTTTCTTCGAAATCATTATCGGGTTTAGAATCCTCGCGGTTTCTCGCAAAATATTGAATACAAAGTTTGCCTGCGTAATAGTCTATTGCAAGAGGGTATGATGGAATATCCCTGTCATATAGACGGAAGCAGTCGCTTGAAGTTCTTCTGCACCATTTGCGGATATGCTTGTAGTTTTTTCTTATTCTGTTAAGTAAAATGTCATCGCTTTTTTCATTGTCCGAGAGTTCAAGAAGAACAGGTTTTTCATCCAAGGTGATTTGCGTCTCCGAAATAAATTAATTTAAAATTTTCTGATGAATAGTCAAGGCAGGTTATTGATGTCGGTTTTAAATATTCTCCATCCCATATATCCGATACGGTTTTGCCGAGAGCAGATGTTATCATTGCACGGATTGCGATCGTATGACTTAATATAATGAAATCATTCTGCTCTTTTTGTGCGAGAAGACGCAGAACTTCTCCGGTACGTCTGTAAATGTCAAAAAAAGTTTCTCCCCCGTCGACGGAAAAATGTTCGGGATGATGCCAGAAATTATCAAATTGAACGGGATTTTCTTTTTCTATTTCTGCCTGGCTTCTTCCTTCCCATGATCCGAGACTTATTTCGCGCAATGAATCGAGATATTCTGCATTGGCATCTTTGAGAGCAATGGAAAGCGTGGTGCGCGCACGGCCGGAAGTGCTGCAGTAAATTGAATTGAATTTGATTGACTTAAGACGTTCTCCGAGTTTTGCGCTTTGAAGTCTACCGTTTTCTGTGAGAGGCCCGTCGCCCCATCCCTGAAGTCTTTTTGATACATTCCATTCTGTTTCAGCATGGCGTATAAGATAAATTTTCACGGAACATACCTCTGAACTATCGGGTATCTTCTTCCGATACCGAAAGCTTTACCTGTCACTTTAAGTCCCGGTGCCGCCTGGCGCCGTTTATATTCATTCCTGTCAACAGCCTTTAAAACAAATTCAACAGTTGTTTTATCAAAGCCTTTCTTAATAATTTCAGCACTTGACATCTTCTTTTCAATGTAGCATTCGATTATTCCGTCAAGGATATCATACGGCGGAAGTGTATCCTGATCTGTCTGATTTTCCCTGAGCTCTGCTGACGGCGGTTTTGTGATAGTGTCTGAAGGAATGATTTCAGCGTTTCGGTTAATGTATTTTGAAAGCTCATAAACTGTGGTTTTCGGAAGATCGGATATTACAGCGAGCCCGCCGTTCATGTCGCCGTATAGGGTACAGTAACCCATCGAAAGCTCGGATTTGTTTCCGGTTGAAAGAAGCAATGAGGAAAATTTATTGCTGTATGCCATCAGAAGATTTCCGCGGATTCTTGCCTGAAGATTTTCTTCTGTGACATCCGGCTTTGTGTTTTTGAAAACATGAGCAAGATCTTCAAGATATGATTCATGAAGGCGCTTTATGGGAATTACCTCGAAATTAATTCCGAGATTATCAGCAAGTTTTTTTGAGTCATCAACGCTTCCCTGTGAAGAGAATACTGAAGGCATTGTGATTCCCGTTACGTTTTCTTTGCCGAGTGCTTTTGCAGCTATCACGGCGGTAAGCGCTGAATCAATTCCACCGCTCAAGCCAAGAAGCGCTTTTTTGAAACCGCTTTTGTGTGCATAATCTCTGAGCCCGCAGATGAGAGCGGATTCTATTTCTCCGAGAAGATTATC
>DAOMHE010000041.1:11057-14912 GCA_035430785.1 Spirochaetota bacterium
CATAATCTCTGAGCCCGCAGATGAGAGCGGATTCTATTTCTCCGAGAAGATTATCGTTAAAATTAATTTCGTCTTCAGAACCGAACAAATGATAAGTGATGCCTTCCTCAAAATATTTTCCTGTCGATGTTACCTGTCCTTTTTTATTTACTCCGAAGGATGATCCGTCAAATACCAGCGAATCGTTTCCTCCAACCTGGTTCACGTAAACAATTTCAATTGCATACTTTTTAGCAATGGCTGAAACCATTTCTCTTCTGGATTGAATTTTTCCTGTAACAAATGGCGATGCGGATATGTTTATCAGAATGTCGATTTTTTTTTCTGCATAAATTGAGACCGGGTCGAGATCATATTTGCGTCCGCCGGTATATTCGGAGTCCTCGCAATTCCATATGTCTTCGCAAACTGTTAAGGCAAATTTAATTCCTTTGTATTCAACAGGCTGGTATGAGTTTCCGGAGGTGAAATATCTTTCTTCATCAAATACATCATAATTAGGAAGCAGGGTTTTATTATATGTTCTTATAATTTTCCCGTGTGAGATAAAAATTGCTGAATTGAAAATATTGCCAGACTCATCAGTTGTTGCGGCTCCGATTACAACTGCAGTATCTGAAACTTTGGAAGCTATTTCTTCCAGCGAATCGAGGTTCTGTTTTATAAGTGCTTTGTTTTCCAAAAGATCCATCGGGGGATAGCCGATTGTTGCAAGTTCGGGAAATACAATTATATCCGCTTTTTGTTTTTCGGATTCTTCAATGAGGCTGATTATTTTATTCTTGTTGCCTGAAATGTCTCCGACGATCGGATTGAACTGCGCGAGAGCGATTTTCATAAATACCTATATTGTTTTTTCTACCATGTTTCTAAGTGTGTTGTTTAAAAGCATCCGGAATACTTCGTCTTTCTCTTCAGCCAAAATATCATAAAGCGGTATTATTGTGCTTTTGTCGCGGATCTTTTCAAGAGCGTAAAGAGCTGCACTTCTCACAAAAATATTCTTTTCATTTTTAACCATAGCTGTCATCTTTTGGCAGCTGCTTCTTGCATTTATTATTGCGAGAGAATTGCATGCTTCGCTTCTTACTCTATAATCTTCATCGGAAAGTGTCTGAATGAGAACGCCTGCTGATCTGTCAGATCTCAGAATACCGAGTGAAGCAACTGCTTTTATTCTCAGACGGGCGGATGAATCTTTTAGAGCAGTAAGTTCAATTCCTCTTATTAAAGAACTTCTGAAAGAAACGAGAAGGCTGATGTAGAAATCTTTCAAATAATCATCTGTTTCACGTTCCAGCTGCTCATTTAACGCTGAGGCTGCAGAAGAGATTCTATAGCGTTCAATTTTTTCAGCAGCGGTTTTTCTGACATTATAGTTTGAGTGAGAAAGAAGTTTGATGTAAATATATGAACTGGAAGAGTCTCCGAAAGAAGAAAGTGCATTCATCGATTCGATAATGACCTCGTAGTCATCATCCTGAATTGCGATTGTTTTTAAATTGTTCAGCTGTTCTGTGATTCTGTTTTTAGCGATAAGTCTGATAATCATCAGCCGTATGGATTTGTTTTTGTCTTTTACCATTTCGGCTACAATGGGAAGAAAGCGTTTGTCGTACATGCTCGTCAATGCTTCTGCGGCATATACTCTGAAGACGGGATTTTCATTCTGAGACATTATTAATATTTTCGGATAAACTCTGTCATCGCCTATTCTTTTTAAAACTGCAATTGCTGCTGTGCGGACTTCGGAAAATCTTGAGTCCAGCTGGTTAATTATGCTGTTGAGATCCTTTTTGTCTTTGCTTTGCGATATTCTGTTTATGGCTTCGATTTTAAATGCAGGTTCATTCGATTTTTCCAGAACGATTTTCCAGCCTGAAAGAGAAAAAGACAGATTGATTTTCTTGAGACTTTCAAAGGCTTCTTCGCGTGATGATCTGGTCCATGCGGATGAAACTTTCTCTGCGAACATTTCCGCGCTTGCTGTACTTTGGACAATCTGATCCTGCGTGTATGAATTCGCAAAGAAAATCAGTACGAGAATGGGATAAACTATTTTTTTCATATTATTGAATTTGATAATTAAGGCATCATGCCTTTCATTATCATATCAACTACGCTTTGTACGACATTATTGTCAAGAATATCCTTTCCTTTTCTGCGGTATTCATGAATAAGCAATTGTACCGATCCGAAAATGAGAAGGGAAGTGAGAAGGGGATCTATATCCTGGCGGTAAATTCCTTTTTTGCTGAGCTCAGCCAGATCTTTTGCTATGATTTTAATAACATTGTCGACGAAACGCTCAGTCCGCTCTGTAACATCTTCATCCAGACCGACAATTTCCTTATACATCAGCATGATTACGATAGGTTCTTCTATTACAGCGCTTACACACTTTGAAAATTTATTCCTGATAAACTCTGAAATCTCATCTCCAGTCGGGTTGGATTTGACGAATTCTACAAGATCGTCGCTGTCGAAAATATCTTCTATTTTTTCTTCAAGGGATTCAAGGATGGAATACACTATCTCGCGTTTATTGCCGAAGTATTGATAAACTGTTCCCCGGGCTATATCCAGATTATCGCATATCTCGCCGATATGAGTGCTCTGATATCCTCTTTCGATGAACATCTCTTTTGCTGCATCAATTATCTGATTTTTGCGTTTTTGACCTTTAGCCGGCATAATTACCCTGTAAAATAATCATCATTTATACTGTTCTCCGGAGTATTTTTCATCCTGTTTATTTCCGCGCTTAGCGGTACAAGAACTTCCTTGAGTTCTTTAATCATTACATCAGCTTTATCTCTAAGTTCACGGCTCATCAACCCTTCCGCAACGGCATAATTAAAATTAATAACTGCCGTTGATTTAGTCAAGAAAATTTTAATAACAAAAAACATAGAAATAAGCATATTATGCCCATCTGCTTTCTTTGTCCTCTGTTTCATACGGAATTCCCGAAATCAGATAGAAAAATCTTTTCATGGATTCTTCATCCATTACAGCATTCTCGTACGAAACATGAGCTTCTGTCTTTTCCTGAGTTTTTTCTATTCGTACGTCTTTAGCAGTTTCGGACTGAATTCTGTACTGCGGGCTGAAATATGTGTTTCCTAATGCGTTAATGTTGTTTTCCATAATTTACCTCCGTGTAAATCATGCCGCTAATATTATCGGAACTTTTCATTAATCTCATTAGCTTTTTGATTTATTTTCGTTAAAACCGGAGAGAAGTTTTATAACCAGTTTGAATAACTTTTATTTTGGAATTATTGAATTTCTGATAAATTCGTTCTGCAATTCTATTTTATGTCAGCATAGCCCTTTACGGCATTACGTCCGTTGTTTTTTACGAAGTAAAGCGCTTTGTCTGCCATGCCGACAAGATCGTCGATATTATCGACTTCGGATGATGATGCGACTCCGAGACTTATTGTAACTTCGGTTTTTTCCTGTACAGCCGATCGTATTCTTTCAGCCGCGTTTAAAGCGCCTTTTTCGGAGATGTCGGGCAGGATGACAAGAAATTCCTCTCCGCCGTATCTGGTTACTGTGTCGACGCTTCTGAGTTCAGCTTTTATTATCCCGGCGATATCCATCAGAAGTTTATCACCGCCTTCGTGTCCCTTTGTGTCATTGTATTCTTTAAAATGATCAATATCTCCCATAATGAGCGAATAACTTTTTTTGAAAGTCTTATATTCATGAGCGCTTTTTTCGAGTATCGAGTCCATTTGCCTTCTATTGGCAAGACCAGTGAGCGGATCATAAAGTGATAGAATGCGAGTTTTTTCATAAAGATGAATGTTGGAAAGGGCAAGAGCTATTTATGATGATGCGGCT
>DAOMHE010000042.1:0-14856 GCA_035430785.1 Spirochaetota bacterium
TGAAATCTGTTCCGGCGTTTCTTTTTTTACAGCTCCGCTTAATGTAAAATTTCCGTTCTTGCGTCTGATTATTTTTCCGTCTTTTAACGCTGCGGCAGTAAAAGAATATTCACCGGCAGGCAGATTTTCTATTTTAAACTCACCTGATTCATTTCTATAAACCGCTTCATCCGTTCCTTTCTTTATAATCAGTTCAAAAAAGCCGTCACGAATTTCCTTTGAAGATATTTTAATATCAACGGAATGTATTCCCGGTACAACCGTATATTCAAGCGTAACGGGCTTTCCGAAATATTGAACCGGCTGGGCAATTATCACTGAATCATCTTTAACCTTCGCGATATTTTTATATTCACCGGGAGTGAGCTTTGCGGCAGATCCCACGATTATCTCATACAGCGCGACTTTACCAGGCATATCCGTTTTATCAACGGCTTTTACCGCAAAGAAATATCTGCCCTCTTCAAGATCCGCAAATGAAGTCTGCGTATTTTCCGTAAATGTTTTAGGCGGTGAAGGTTTCTCTTTTGCGATACTGTAATAATATCCCTTCACACGAACATCATCTTCAAGATTCCAGCTGAGCGAGCCTGATGACAAAGGGGTTCCCTTCCCTTCAGGATGCGTTTTTGATTCAACGGCGGGCATCGGAAGCTGTGTTCGGCTCACCATCAAAGGATAGCTCAGCGTACGGCTGTAATTACCTGCCTTATCAACAGTTCGAATATGAAAATAAGTTATTCCGTCTTCGAGAAACGGAACCTCATAATATCTCGTGTTAGCTCCGACGTTAACTACAGTCGGATTGAAATAACGTTCGCGGTTTACAGCAAGTGCATATCCTTCGATTCCGGACTCATCTTCAGGTGCATTCCATCTTATCTGAGCCGATGACAAGCGGGTCCATTTATTTTGCGGATGAGTCGCAGAATAGACAAAAGGAATTTCTGCATTCGTGTCCGAAAATTTTCCATAGACGGAACCGCCCTCATTCCAGAGAGCAAGAATTCTGCTGCCGAAAGAAAGCGAGCGCGGATTATATGCCGGACCTCTTCCTTCGGATAATTTAACCGGTTCAGTTATTTTTCCGTCAGGCGAGATCTTTACAGACGAGATGCTGTTTTTCCCTCCGCGCGCGTCATAAAAAAATGCAAAAATATTATCTCCGCCTAACGAAGCCGTTGGATAATAACAGTTCGCGTTTGTATCAAAAACCAGTACAGGCGGCGAGAAGCTTCCGGATTCGCCCATTACGCTGTAATTTATCTTCCAGTTTCCGGAATCATTATTCTGAAAGAAGCAGTAAACTTTTCCGCCCGATAACAGAAGTGACGGACGCGAATCGTTTCCGGTTGAATTGGTTATATTATCAAAACCCGAATAGGTTTTCCCGTAATCATTCGAACGCATTATAAAAATGTCATCATTAAGTATTCCGCCCTTGGACGACTTTCCCTGCCATGCTATGTAAACATTGGTGCCGGAAGAAGCTATTGACGGAAAAAACGCACCGCGGAATTCCCTGCCGAGAACTGTTATTTTTTCTGCCGGGGAGAAATTCAAATCAGTACCCGCGATGGACTGATAAAGATTAAACTGTTCATTTTCATACGAGTGATATATTACATGAAGCTCGTTTTTATCATCATAAAATATCAACGGTATAAAATCCATTTCTGTTTTAAAAATCAGCTTTTCAGGAGATGTAAATACCCCGCCGTAATCCGAAGAAAAAGAATAAAATATACGGTACGAATTCTCTTCTTCGCTGTACGACTGCCAAACTATGAATATTTTTCCATTTGATGAAATAGCTACGCGGGGATTCATGTTCGGGAATCCTTCCCGCTCTGCGTATGATGCTATCAGTTTCGGATCAAAAAAAGTTTTTCCGCCGTTTAGCGAGGTAGATGAATAAATGTTGCGTTTTCCCTTCTCTCTGCCTTCAAAAGCGACAACTGCGAAATTTCCCTTCGAAAAAGCGTCAAAATTAGAAAGGTTAATTCTTGAAGGAATAACCTTAAACGGTTTTTCCCATCCGACAGGAGAAGTCAGAGGAATGCCTGTAGAAAACATTATCCAGAGAAAAACTGCCGCCGGAATAATGAAAAGCCCGGCTCTTCGCCTGACAGAAGCCTTTCCTGATGAATAGAAAGATCTGACGATTATTTTCTGTAAAAACTTTATAAGCATCAGCTCCCCTTAGCAGCCTGAGGGCAAAAAGCACCTCTTAGATAAATAATCGGATAAAAGACATGGAATCAAGCAAAAATACTTTACAAATCAGATAAAAGATATCCAGATTAGAATTTCATGCGGAGCTTTAAATAATCTGAAAAGATTGCCGGATTTTTTCCGGATTTTAAAGTTCAGAGTGCAGACGCTTTAAAAATGTACGCATAATCAATCGGAGTTCACATGGAGCTTAAGGATATTATCCGCACGAACAAAGACAGAATATTCATGGTTGATCCTGAATGTTTCATAATCTATACCGGAAGCGAGCTTGATGATCCTCAGCCTTTCATCAGAATCGGCAACTGGGCAGAGCTTCCGGCAGACCTTATTCCTCTGATTGAAAATATAATTATTCCTGACAGACTGATCGGAAATCCCTCAAATGAGCAGTTCAACATCGACATAGATTATCTTCCGACAAACCGTTATATCGGATCGAAAGGACTAGTCAAAAGATATCTGGACTATCAGAAAGTTTTCTGCCTTGATCTCAAAAACGCCGAAATCGTAGATGCCGAAAAGGACATTCCAGAAATTACCGCAAAAAGCAGCATTTCCGACAAGGATTCATTCATCGGCATTTTTTACAGCGACGGCAATTTCAAGATTCATCACAATAAATCCGATCTGTTTAATCTTTCTGAATCATTTAAAACATCATTCAGCGATATCGCTCTCAATGAAAAGCTCGCAGAAATTTCCAGAAAAATCGACGGCACAGGTTTCTTTATAACAGAAGATAATCCCGTTTTCTTCAAACAGAATACGATGGTATCATATCTCTTTCCTTCCCGTTATTTTGAAGTTTTCGCATCTCTCGGCATCAATCCCAAATTCATATCCGCAATAATTCATCCTTCGGCGAATTATCTCAATACTTCGAAATTTCTTAAATGGAAAAACTATTGCCGTTCCAAAATTAAATTTTTCTGCGATCATTCAGAAGATTTTGACCTCATAAAAAGACTCTTCTCCGATGCACAGCTTTCTTTCGAGCGATTTACATCATTCAAATATTCTTCCGGCGGACTCGAAATAAACGGAATTCCGGGATCCTATAACACCGAAATAAAAACAGACTCAAACGGAAAAAGAATAAAATACCTTTTCATAAAAGGCGAAACCGGTTTCAAGGACGCTCTCAAAAAGAAATATGACGCCGTTTTCATTTCTTATTCGGTTTTTGAAGAAAAATCGGCGCTTATACGTTCATGCGAAATTCCTTATGCAGTAATCGACGACGGAAATCCTTCTTTCGCAAAACTCTTAAAAACTGAAATAACCGCTCTTTGCGGAAACGCGGAATTCAATATTAAAAAAGCATCCCGCGAAGAAATGAAGAATATTCTTACTTCAATGCTCAGAAATATTCCTTTTTCTGAAACTGACGAATTCATCTCGGCGTGTTCCGGGTACTCGTCAAAAACAAATGAACTTACAAATACTGATTATTTTAATATTATTGCAGCACTGAAATTCATTATCGCTTTCAGCGAATCGCGTAAAACTGTTCAAAATGCAAAAAGTACCCTCAGAAATTTCCTCGCATCTTCAGGGCACGAATCAAAACACCGTTCGCAGGGAACTATTTTCTGCGTTTACCTCGTTAACGGAATAATCATTAACACTGCAGAAGGCGCGATATACCGGGAAGTTAAATTCATTTCGGATCATGTTTCCGAAGATCTGCCTGAAGTCGCTTCGCTATCACCGCAGGAAAAAACAACTGCACATAAAATCATCACAGACAGGGCACGTCTTGCAGAACTCATAAAGATTCTTATTACTAAAAGTTCACATCGCGAATATGTAAACAAACTGGAAGACGCGATAAAACGCAGAAAAGAAATATTCTCAAACAAAATAATCAGCAAGGATGACATTTTAACATCAGGTGAAACATCGGCAAACAATCATCCGGTTGCAAAAATTCCTTTAATCGGAAAAATCTTCACCTCGTTGACGCAAAAACCGTCACAGTACGAATATACCGCAGAAGATTTTCAGTCAAAAGAAGAAATTGCCGAGATATGCAGAGAAATCAAAAAAGATTCACTGAAGTCAGAGAATTTTTCCATTCCTCAAATCAGGGAGGGAATAGATTTCTTAAACGCACTTCTGCGTTCACCGGCATTTTTTGAGGCGTGGAAGAATTCAGCGAAAAACAAATCTGTAAAACTTCCCTATTCTATGAGAAAAAGTGCCGAGAAACAGAAAACATTATCAACTCTTGATTTCAATTCGCTTTCAAGCGATGATAAAAAAAATCTGGCGGCATTCAACAGAAAAATTATAGATATGACATACCGTACAAAGCTAAAATCCGCAGAAACTAATGACACTTCCAAAGATGAAATTTTGAAATCAATAATCAGACATAAAAAAATCATAATTCCGGTCAGTGCATTACTTCTTATTCTTCCGTTGCTTCTTTTGTTTTATATTCAGAAAAACAAACCGATTGCCGGCGGCGAGAATTCACCCGAAAATAATAAAATATCAGTCAAAACTTCAGAAACAAAAACTTCAACGGGAATGAAAACTGTTGAGCCGCCTGCAAAAATTGACCGTGAAAAAATCGAACGTGATCTCGAAAAAGTACTTCCGGCAAAACCGAATCTTGCAGGCTGGGATTACGAGGTTTTTGTAATGGCAAACAGAATCGCTATTACAAACAATTATTCTCCGATTCTTGAAAACCAGTTCGGCAAAAAAAATCCCAACTGGATATATCCAGAAAATATTTTTATCATTCCTACTGGCGAACGCATCATAGTTCAAAAGGGCGACACTCTCTGGAAAATTGCAGGAGACTTTCTTCTGATAGCTCATGACAATTTCACAAAAACGTATCAGAAAATATCCGATCAAATAAAAGACGGAGAAAAACCTGACAAGAAACTGATTACTGAAGCCAGAAACTGGGCTTTTACAGGACACGATAAGGCTCTATTGAAAAGCGTTTCAGAAAGATGAGAGAAGATAAAATTAATTTTTACATGGAGCCGGTTGAAATTGAAATATATTTCAAAAAAGCCGGTACTGTAAAAACAATCATAAAAGAACTGTACATTGAACTTATCGATGAACTTCCGTCTTTCGAAAAAGGACGGATGATTTTTCAGCATTTTACCGACGAAGGTACGCCCATAGATATTCTTGAAGCACAGAATATTTTTCCGGATATTATTCTACCTGTTACGGTATCGTATTTTCAATACATGGATCTCTATGAAAAACTGAGTTTCCACTTTCAATCAGGAATAAACGGAAGTACGGAAAGCTGGAGACAGGCATTATATTTAACGGAACTGCTCATGAAGTTTGAGCCTACACTCGCGTCGCTTGAATACATCGGCGATTTCCATACTTACAATCTAAACTATCTCATAAGAAAGCTCAACACCCTGCAGCAGCAGTTCATTCTTGAAGATTCCACAGTAATTTATCTCATAACCCGCAAAAGAAAAGCACACGAAGATGAAGCGCCCGACAAGGAATTTGATAAACTTGTCGAGCTCTGGCAATACAATATAAAAGAAAAGTTATACTGACTCAGGTGAATCCAAAAGCTTAACATCGGGATTATTTTTTAGAAAATAATCCATTGACCATGTGTTTGGAAAAAGTGCTACCGCGCGGCCTCTGTCATCTTCTGCCACAGCGGAATTACTCGGCAGAATAGAACGTATCTCGTCGACATCCCCGCCGATCCAACGCATCACTTCCCATGGCTTGGTTTCAAGATTAGATTCGACTCCATACTCATCACGAAGCCTGTACTGCAGAACTTCAAACTGAAGCGGGCCAACCGCTCCGAGAAGAGGCATAACCGCACCGTATTCCTTCATGTAAAAAGTCTGAACTATATCTTCGGCAAGAAGATGTTCAAGCCCCTTCTTGAAGGATTTGTTTGCGGAAACTGAACTGCTCTTCAAATAGGCGAAACATTCAGGCGCGAAACGCGGAATCTCGTTATATGAAACCGAAGGATCAGTGCTTAAAGTATCGCCGATTTTAAAATCAGCGTTTGTAATAAAGCCGAGTATATCACCCGGATACGCTTCTTCAGTCGTTTCGCGCTCACGTCCGAAAACGGTATGAACGCTCGAAAGACGCACCTTTTTCTGTGTGCGGAAATTGATAACACTCATATCTCTTGTAAATTTACCGGAACAGATTCTTGCAAAAACCATTCTGTCACGATGAACGGGATTCATGTTTGTCTGAATCTTGAAAACGAATGCCGAGAAGGTATCGCTTTCAAGAGGAAACGGCTCGCCTTCAACATTACGTGCCGTCGGCGGCGCAGAATGATCAAGAAATCCGTTTAAGAGAAGCTCGACTCCGAAATTGTTAGCAGCACTTCCCCAAAATACCGGCGTAGTCTTTCCGGCAAGAACGGCATCAAAATCAAAACCTTCCTGTGCGCCGTCGAGAAGTTCAATCTCCTCAAGTATAGTCTCATATGAACTTTCTGAAAGCAATTCCTTAACAAAAGGATCCTTTATATCATGAATCGAAACAGGCGCCTTGTAAGCTCCGCCTGTAGTACGTTCAAAAAGATGAACGCTTTTATTCATCCTGTCGTACACGCCCTTGAAAAACGGTCCGCTTTCAAGAGGCCAGTTTACAGGAAACGCGTGAATCTTGAGAACTTTTTCAAGCTGGTCAAGAAGATCAAGGGGCGGCATTGCCGGACGGTCGAGTTTATTCATGAAAGTAAATATCGGAACACCGCGTTTTTTGCAGATCTCAAAAAGTTTGATGGTCTGATTTTCAATACCCTTACCTGCATCGATTACCATTATAACTGCATCGACAGCGGTAAGAACACGGTAAGTGTCTTCGGAAAAATCCTTATGCCCCGGCGTATCAAGAAGATTTAATCTGTAATTCTTATACTCAAACTGAAGCAAAGTCGAAGAAATGGAAATTCCTCTTTTCTTCTCAAGCTCCATCCAGTCCGAGGATGTTTCTCTCTGCTTCTTCTTGGCTGTTACCGAACCCGCTAGTTCAAGCGCGCCTCCGTACAGAAGAAGTTTTTCTGTTAGTGTCGTTTTTCCGGCATCCGGATGTGAGATGATGGCGAATGTACGTCTTCTCTCGATTTCATTTCTAATATCGGAACTCATATTCTCTCTTAAAATTTCATTTTTTCAGCAAATGCTGTTTCACTTCTGCATGATAATCCTGCAGAGCCCTGACGGTAATACTGCAGTTTTTCATTCTGATTATTCCTTCCACCGCGGCCTTAATAGCCGAACCTGTTGTGATGATAGGAATCTTATACCTCAATGCAACCTGTCTGATAAGATTGCTGTCGCTCTTCGGAGCCTTTCCGCGAGGTGTGTTGAAAATCATATCGATTTCATTATTCTTGAGCAAATCAAGTATGTTCGGTCTTCCCTCGCTGACTTTATTAACCGTTGAACATTCCATTCCGTTGCTTCTTAAAAACTCGGCGGTGCCGCCGGTAGCGAGGAATTTAAAACCTTCTTTATACATCATCAAAAGATCCGGAGCGAGATCCGAACGGCTGCGCTCATTCAGTGATACGAAAATCGATCCTTCAAGAGGCAGACGGTCTCCGGCCGCAAGAGCTGATTTATAGAAAGCCTCGCCGAAATCGCGGGCAATTCCCATTACCTCACCGGTAGATTTCATTTCAGGAGAAAGAACAACATCAACTCCCGGAAATTTATTGAAAGGAAGAACCGCTTCTTTTACGGAAATATAAGGAGTTTCAAATCTTTCAGAAAGACCGAAATCCTTAAGTTTAGCGCCGAGCATTACCTTGAGCGCGATTTTAGCAAGAGGAATTCCTTTTGCTTTAGACACAAAAGGAACCGTTCTTGACGCGCGAGGATTAACTTCGAGCACATAAACAACATCATTTTTCAGTGCAAACTGAATATTGATTAGTCCGATAACATTAAGCTCAAGTGCAAGAGCCGCTGTCTGGCGAGTGATCTCTTCTATAATTTCTTCTTTTATTCCAAGAGGCGGAATAACGCAGGCAGAGTCGCCTGAATGAATTCCGGCCTGTTCTATATGGCGCATAATCGCACCGATATAAACGTCTTTTCCGTCGCAGATTGCATCGACATCGATTTCAGCCGCATCTTCAAGAAATTTATCGATGAGCACCGGATGTTCCGGAGTCAGTTCAACGGCAGTCTTGATATATTCAATAAGTGATTCCTGGTCATAAATGATACACATCGCTCTTCCGCCGAGAACATATGACGGACGCGCAAGAACCGGATAGCCTATCTGGCCAGCTACTCGGAGTGCGTCTTCCTGCGAAAAAGCTATTCCGTTCTCAGGCTGATTGAGTCCGAGTTTCTTGACAACATCGGAGAAACGTTCGCGGTCTTCGGCTCTGTCAATTGAGTCGGGCGAAGTTCCGGCGATATTCACACCGTTTTCAAGAAGCTGGCGCGAAAGTTTAAGCGGAGTCTGTCCGCCGAACTGAACAATGACTGCCTCAGGTTTTTCTCTTTCATATATATGAAGAATATCTTCAAGAGTCAAAGGTTCAAAGAAAAGTTTATCCGAAGTATCATAGTCAGTTGAAACAGTTTCAGGATTCGAATTTACCATGATGGATTCGATGCCGAGCTCTTTGAGCGCAAAGGACGCGTGACAGCAGCAGTAGTCAAATTCAATCCCCTGCCCTATTCTGTTAGGTCCGCCGCCGAGAATCATTACTTTCTTAGTATCGGTTTTACGCGCTTCGTCGCAATCGTCATATGCCGAATAGAAGTAAGGAGTATACGCTTCGAATTCTCCTGCACATGTATCTACAAGTCTGTAACCAGGTTTAATCGAATTCGCGTTTCTGAAATCGCGGATTGTTTTTTCACGGTTTTTTACCGCAGTCGAATATTCTTTCTGCGAGTCGCTTCCCTTTTCGTAGATGCGGGAAAGATTTTCCGCATCGGTAAGATAACCAAGCTGTCTGTCTGAATATCCGAGTTTTTTCATTTTTAGCACATTCGAAACAGTCAGTCCGTTCATGCGGACATCTTCGACGAATGATTTTTCGGCATCAACAAGCTCTTCAATCTGCCAGAGAAACCATCTGTCAATTTTGGTAAGCTCAAAAATTCTATCAACTGACCAGCCGAGCTTGAGTGCAAGCTTAACATAAAATATACGCAGATCATGAGGAGTGCGCAAACCGTTTTCAAGAAGATCTCTCTGCTGAAAAAGCGGCTGACGGTGAATCATACCTTCAAGCTTAAGATTTGCATCAGAACCGAGTCCGTATCTGTCGATTTCAAGCGAACGCATCGCCTTCTGCAGCGATTCCTTGAAAGTACGTCCGATTGCCATAGTCTCGCCGACTGATTTCATCTGCGGCCCGAGTCTTGTGTCCGCACCCTGAAATTTTTCAAAATTCCATCTCGGAACTTTTACTACAACATAGTCAATTGTAGGTTCAAAAGAAGCCGGAGTCTCGCGAGTAATGTCATTATTTAGTTCATCGAGAGTATAACCGACTGCAAGTTTCGCAGCGATCTTGGCTATTGGGAAACCCGTAGCCTTTGAAGCAAGAGCGGATGAACGGCTGACACGCGGATTCATTTCTATTACGATGACTCTTCCGGTATCAGGATTTACTGCAAACTGGATATTCGATCCGCCTGTATCCACCCCGATCTCACGGATGATGTTGATCGACATGTCGCGCATGTTCTGGTATTCTGCATCAGTCAATGTCTGCTGAGGAGCAACTGTGATTGAATCTCCGGTATGAATCCCCATCGGATCAAGATTTTCGATCGAGCATATTATAACGACATTATCCGCCTTATCGCGCATAACCTCGAGCTCGTATTCTTTCCATCCGGCAATCGATTCTTCAAGAAGAACCTGGCTAATCGGCGACTCATCGAGACCTTTTCTTACAAGATCAACAAAGTCTTCTTTGTTATAAACGAAATTACCGCCTGTTCCGCCCAGAGTAAACGCCGGACGTATAATCAGAGGAAGCTTGATATCTTCAAGAAGAACAAGCGCCTCATCAATAGTAGAAGCAAAACCAGACCTCGGAAGATCGATTCCGATTTTAAGCATCGCCTCTTTGAAAAGTTCGCGGTCTTCGGCTTTTTTGATAGCTTCAATATTCGCGCCTATCAGCTCAATCTTCATCCGGTCAAGAACACCGTTATTATAAAGTGCAAGAGCCGTATTTAGAGCAGTCTGACCTCCGACAGTCGGAAGTATCGCGTCAGGTTTTTCAATTTCGAGAATCTTTTCAACTGCAGCAGGGGTTATCGGTTCAATATAAGTTCTATCGGCAAGGTCAGGATCGGTCATAATTGTCGCTGGGTTCGAATTGATCAGAACAACCGTATATCCCTCTTCCTTTAGAGCCTTGCAGGCCTGGGATCCTGAATAGTCAAACTCGCAGGCTTGGCCGATAACGATCGGTCCCGAACCTATTATCATTATTTTTTTAATATCGGTACGTTTAGGCATTATATCCCTCTTTGAATGTTTTCAGACGGAAAAGAATGTACAAGAGCGGTAAAACCTGAGAATTTTTCAGGGTTAACCTCATATAAAGGCAATTTATGGGCATTCTTTGTCAATAAAAAATATTGAACAAAACAGATTATATGCCCGGCCAAATAATCCGTTGACAGCTATTATCAAATATAATAAGATTTCGGCGGATATTCTTATCCATCGGGTTAAATTAATGAAAATTAAATTCTGGGGAGTCAGGGGTTCCATTCCGACCCCGCTTGATTCCAATGAAATATATGACAAGTTGAAAGAAGCACTTGATCTTATGACCTTACATGACGTCAAAAGCGATTCGGCCAAAAAAGCTTTTCTTGATTCCCTGCCGATATCACTCCGAGGCACTTACGGCGGAAATTCAACCTGTCTTCAGGTTATTCCCGATTCGGGAGATACGATAATCATAGATTGCGGAAGCGGGATCAAAAAACTCGGCAATGAACTAATGAAAACCGAATTCGGACGCGGCGAGGGAAATGCCAACATTCTGATAACTCATACTCACTGGGATCATATTCAGGGAATTCCTTTTTTCATGCCTTTTTTTGTTCCGGGTAACCGTTTCACTTTCTATTCGCCTATAAAAGATCTCAAGAAACGCATAGAATATCAGCAGATTTTCACTCATTTTCCGGTAAATCTGGATTATATGAGCTCAACAAAAGAATTCGCAGAACTTGAAGGAGACAGCGAATTCGTTCTTAACGGAATAAGCATAATAAACAAAAGATTCCGGCATCCCGGAGGCTCTTTCGGCTATAGAATAGAAGAAAACGGAAAAACATTCTGTTTTACCTCCGACTGTGAATTCAATCTGGATGAACTCGACAACATAGAATCATATGAAAGCTTTTTCAGGAATGCTGATGTATGTGTCTTCGACGCACAATATACTTTCGATGAATCTGTAAATAAAATCGACTGGGGGCATTCATCCGCTTCAATAGCAATTGACATTGCCGCAAGATTCGGAGTAAAAAAACTGATTCTGTTTCATCACGACCCGGATTATAACGACAAAAAAATCGAGCAGGTTCTGGCTAACGCCAAAAGTTATCTTTCAGTAAACAAGGAAAAGAAACGCTCCGACCTGGAAATAGACATTGCAGTCGAAGGCAGTATCCTGGAAATATAATTATTCCGCTCTCTGCAGTTTCTGAATTTCTGAAAGCTTACCTAGAACGATTAAAATTGAATTTACGCGTATGATGTCGCCTGCCGAAGGCGCCATCTTTGTATTATATGATTCAGTGTTTCCTGTTTCCTCAGGCGTCTTAATTCCTATGACCTGACAGCTGAATCTTGAGGTTATTTTAAGTTCCGCAAGAGTCTTGCCTATAAATGAATTCGGCGGAATTACCTCAACTATCCCGTAATCATCAGTAACAGGCAGATAATCAAGCGCGTTCTTAAGAAGAATCTTATTGCCGAGTTTTACGGCTATATCCCTCTCCGGAAAAACGACTTCATGCACACCGAGCTTGTCGAGAATTTTCGCATGATCTTCGGAAATTGCCCTCGCTACTATATGGCGGCAATGAAGTTCTTTCAGAAAAAGAGAAACAAGAATGCTCGAAGTCATATCCTGCCCTATTGCAACTATTGCAGTATCATAATCAGTTATCTGAAGGGACTCAAGAACTTCTTTTTGTGTGACATCGCCGCAAACCGCAAATGATATATAATCCTTAGCACTGTTTACAACTTCGATGTTGGAATCAACACCGAGCACTTCAGCGCCGTTTTGAACAAGAGTCTTGGCGATAGTTATTCCGAAATTACCCAAACCAAAAACAACAATTTTTTTCATTTATCCCACCATAATATTTTCTTTAGGATATTTCAAGTTAACAGTTTTCTGATTAAACGTGAGCGACGCAAAAAGCGTCAAAGGACCAAGGCGTCCTGTCAGCATAACAATGCAGGTTATTATTTTACCGACAACAGTCATTTGAGGAGTAATTCCGACAGAAAGACCGACAGTGCCGAAAGCGGAAGTTATCTCAAAGAGCGAAGCAAGAAAAAGATTTTTGATTTTAAAGGCGTCAAAATATATCAGAAAAAAAGTCGAAAGAGAAACAAAGAAAAGAGCAAGAATCAAAAGAGTCATGGCTTTTTCTATTGTCTCTTTGTCAATTGTTCTCTTCCACAACACTAGATCAGTTACTCCTTTGAATTTCGAATATATCAAGGAAAGAATAATCCAGAAAGTAGTAGTTTTAACACCGCCGGCAATCGAACCGGGCGAGCCGCCGATAAACATCAATCCCACCATAAGAAACAGGCTCGTCTCACGCAGTATGGAAATATCAACAGAATTGAATCCCGCAGTCCTGCATGTAACAGACTGAAAAAAAGCATTAAGCAATTTGTCGCTTATTACCATGCCAGTTAATGAATTACCGCGCTCTAAAACGAAAAACACAGCAGTGCCTAAAATAATCAGAAAAAGTGTAGCTGTAAGAACAATTTTTGAATGAAGCGATAAAATAATTTGGGGATGATTTTTAACTTTTCGGTATTTCCAGAACAGGTAAATGTTATGTACAATCTCACTCATTACAAAAAAACCTATGCCGCCGAAAATTATCTCGGCAGAAATAACCGAAAGCACTAATTTATTATGAGAGAACCCGATCAAATTATCGGAATAAAGAGAAAAACCTGCGTTACAGAATGCGGAAATCGAATGAAATACGGCATCCCACAACCCGTGAGCAAAATTTCCCCTAACTGCATAAAACTCAGGAAAAAGAACTGCCGCTGCAATCATTTCAACGGTAAAGGAATATATCAAAATTCTAAGCAGAATACTTTTTATTGAAAGTTTTGAATGTACGGAATACAAATCCATCAAAGCGAACTGCCATCGCACGGAAAGTTTCCTTCCAAGTAAAAAAGCAAATGTTACGGAAATGGTCATTACACCCAAGCCGCCGAGCTGAATAAGCACAGCTATGATGAACTGACCGAAATGAGAAAATACGCCCGGCACATCAACTGTCACAAGACCCGTAACACAGACAGCCGACGTGGAAATAAACAGTGCATCAATAAATTTAATTTCTTTAACAAGAGATACAGGCATGGAGAGAATAAAAGCTCCCGCAACAATCAATATCACAAAACTGAATATGATTTTAAAAACGGGATTAACCGGAAGGGTGTATTTTTTATAATTATTCATATAACAGAAAAAAAGAGCATTTCTGCTCTTTTCCCTATTTGGGCGATGACGGGATCGAACCGCCGACATTCTGCTTGTAAGGCAGACGCTCTCCCAGCTGAGCTAATCGCCCTTTTTTTCATCTTCGTATCTGCTTTCTTTGAACATTATTGAAAATCTCGCTGGTACGTCAATCGTTTTTTTTGCAATTGGCGAGTAAATTTTTCTGCTTTTTTTTTCGGCCCTGTAAAAAGTTCCGAATTTTCTCAGCTCGATTCTCTCGCCTTCAGTAACCTTCTGTGAAACCACAGAAAGAAACATATCAACAACTTCCGCAACGTCCTTTTTGTTTAAATTCTCAACCTTATTCCAAATGATATCAACAATATCATTTTTGCGCAAAGAACTGCCTACTTAACAACCGAATTAATCATTTTAGCAAGTCTTGATTTAAGTCTTGCAGCTTTTTTCCAGTGAATAAGTCCTTTTCTTGCAGCGCTGTCTAGATTTTTGTCTACACTGCTCTTATTTGTAGATAGAACTTCCTTAGTTGCTTTTTCTGAAGCAGATGAACGCAATTTCTTAATTGAAGTTCTCAAAGCAGACTTCATTGAAGAGTTTTTCACTCTGCGTTTTTCGCTCTGTCTGATTCTTTTTCTTGCTGAACTTGTATTTGCCAACTTTTTTACCCTAATAAATCAAATATTAATCATATATGGAAAGACTTGCTTTTTGTGTCAATAAAAATAACAAATGAAACTTTTTAAATGGAATTTTTCTCCTCCCTTAAATAATACTTATACCAGTTTTATTATCATTCTTCACTAAAATAAAATGCAAATTTACAGGATCTCATCCAAATCTCTTCCGATTTCAACGTTCAATCAGCATCATCATTTTTCAAGTGATATTTC
>DAOMHE010000043.1:0-14733 GCA_035430785.1 Spirochaetota bacterium
TCTGTGCGGAGAGGGAAAACTGAAACATCAAATCCCATGCAGAAAAGGTAATAGGCAGAAGCAAATCCGTCTCCGCCGTTATTTCCTCCGCCGCATACAATTGCAATTTTATCGGATTTGTTTATTTTCGCTGCAACGGCTTCTGCGAATGAACGCGCAGCATTGGACATTGTTATGCGGGAGGCAAATTCAGAAAGTCTGTCAAGATCAGCCGACTGGCTTTGTGAAAGTATTGCTATTCCCATGCATAGATGCTGATTCCTTCTCTTGAAACGGAATATGAATAAATTTTTCCGTTTTCATCAGAAAGAATTTCGTCATAGTAAGATTTTTTTTCTTCGAGATCTATGCTGAGATTGTTAAGAATGTTTTCCTGGAAGCTCCAGATTACGAAACGTATATCCTTTCCTTCGACTTCCCAGAATACGAGATATTTGTCTTCAAGAATGGTGAAAAGTTCGTTCTTAGGATCCGGAAGAGTTGTAACTTCTTTTAATTTTGAATTATTTTCAATTTCGATACGGAATATTTTCCGGAACTTGAAACGTGTTCCGTCATAAAATGAAACGGATATTATTGCTGAATTGTTTTTTCTAAAAGGTATAATTTTTTCTATTACGGCATTATATCCGGATGAATTGCTGAATGAGTTTTTATCAAATATTGAAAAATATTCGCGTTTTTTATTTTTGAATACTGAAAGAGACCAGCTTTCGAAGGTGCGGCTTACTACAAACAATCTGTTGTTTTCATCGGTAAACATATTGTCTATGTAGTAAAACGGCGAATTTGTAAGACCGTCCTGACCAAGTGTTTCCTGAAGTTTTCCGTCTTTTGAAAAAATAAGAATGTATGACGGCGAAATTTCGCTATTGCCTGTCAGTTTCGGAAGTTTGTTCTGAACATAAATATTTCCGTCTTTATCATCGGTAATTTCACCGATAGTTGAAAAATCGAACTCGGAATAGTTTTTATCAATAGAAGCCGATTTGGGCCCGATTATTCTGACTATATCACCGTTTTTTGAAAGTACCAAGAGACGTTTGGATTCATTGTCTGCGCAGTAAATCGCCTTATCTGAAATTCGGAGGTTGAATGTCATATCCAGAATGTCTGCATTATCACGGAAAATAAGACTTATTCCGCCGTCAGCTGATCCTGGTTTAATGCGGCAAAGAAGATCCGGATTGAGTTTGCTGACTTTCCATCTGTTGCATGCAAATAATGTAAGCAAAACAGTTAAGGTGATTGTAATTTTTTTCATTGCATCGCCTTATTAAAGAAAATCGTTTTCAAGCTTTTCACGTGTAGTTATAGTGAAAAAGTTATCCAGCCTGGCTGTTTTGAAAATGTTCTGAATTGAATTGTTGAGATCAAAAAACACAAGTTTAATTTTTTTGCTCATTGTGTTGTTTAGGAATTTGACCAGAGTTCCTATCGCTGAAGAATCAATGTATTCAAGCTCTTTGCAATCTATAGCGATAAGTTCGGGAGATTTTTCGATTAAGCTGTGCCACAGTTCTTCGAATTTATTGACATTCCCGATATGGAATTCGCCTTTTATGTGAACGATTATTGTCGATTTTTTTTCTTCAACATTAAGATCCATAGATTCCTCTCTCTGTATGGAATTGGATTGCCAGAACCCGAAACCATTATGTCTGAAACATACGCATATAATCAAGACATTTTTGAGCGGTCGGATGATATATAATTCTTACAAAAAGAAACCGAACTATTAAAGCGGGCATTATTATCGGCAAATAGCTTGACAGATTTTTATAGTTTTTAATTATTGCATAAACAGGTCTTTAGCTCAATTGGTAGAGTAGTGGTCTCCAAAACCATTGGTTGCAGGTTCAAGTCCTGCAAGGCCTGCATAACAGGATATCTTCGAATTCGATACCTATTCAATCCTTCTTGATTTTTTTAAGAAGGTTTGAGCAAGGTTCCTTCCTCAAGCTATAAAGCCATCATTTTTGATATAACAGCTATAAAAATCATGGGATCTGGAATTTTAAAATAATATGGCGTTTTACTGTTCGTTGAAATAATTTCAATAATATCACTATTCCAGGACTTATTTGCTGAAATTATTGAATCAAACTTTATTGATTTATGACCGGTTTTCACTATTTCAAGAGAAGATTCCGTTAATACAACAGCTCCCAGATCGTCGTATACAAGCTCAGTGTCATCATTATTTATCCTTTCTTTGAAATAATCAGCAAGGCTTTCATATAAACAGGACGGGATTTTCGGTAATGAAGTTACTGTTATTGGTTTTGGTTCAAATTTAGTTTTCCTGCATTCCTCGAGATTTTTATATTCCTGAATTGTTTGATTGAATTCTTCGCGGCGGGAAGCCGGCAGTTGGAATGTTGAAAAGCATCTGTTTATAAGATTTTCTTCTTCCTCAGAAAGATAGTTGTCGGCAATGGCTATTTTAATTATTTCGCTAATAATTATATCGTTTGCATGAGAGATGAAGTTTTCGGGAAGATGCTCTGAATACTTTTTTATAAAGAGTTCTTCTTCTTCTGAGATTTGCTGGTCATTGAAAACTCTGTCGATAAGAATAGAGTAATTCGACATCAAATTTCTTTGTTTAACGGCGCTTCCCATTTTATTAATTTTTGATAATAGTTCTTCTGCTTTATTCAGCGGTTCGTTCATTATAGCCGCTGAAAATGCCTGGATGATTTGTTTGTTTTTCTTTGCCTTAAGTGCGAAGGCAATCATTGCAGCAATTCCGCCTGCAGTTAAATATCCCCAAAATGCTAATGAGTTTAAATCCGAAAAAAATATAATGAAGAGCACAGCAGGAACAGATATTAAATATAATGTTGTAATGATGTTTTTTCCGGTAATTTGATCTACGGGGACTTCTTCTGTGAAACTTGCAGTCTGCAGTTCTTTATTTTTATTTTCTGCAATCTTATTGGAAGAAGATGAATCGCTGATTGATTGTCTCACAATTGATCCATACGATCCTGTGGCGATATGAGCATTGCGGGAATTAAATCCTACGCGTAGTCCCTTGATTCCTCCCGGCACTAAAAATCGGCCTTTAGAAATGTTCAAGATCACTACACTGCCAAGTGAAATCCTTCTTTTTAATTCGGTTCTCATAACTTATACTGCCTTTTGTAAAGCGTTTATAAGCAAATAAGCTAATTTCAAGAAATTAATCACTATAATATAAATTTTTTTAAAATAACGTTTCAATGAATATACCTCTGGGAGCCGGATTTGTAATGTCATTTTTATAATATATTAAAAATAACTACTTCGAAAGTCTTGATAATATATTAAGAATCAATAGAAAACGGATTGACGAGGTCAGGCCGCGCGGCTGAAATATCCGTATATTACAGCTGTAATATTATTAACTGAATTTTCCTGCCGGAAGGTGTTTTTATGAAAGCTTATCTTTTTGATTTTGACGGAACCCTTGTTGATACAATGGAAGGCTTTGCCGACATTGCAGGTTTTGCAATTAACCGTGACCATCCCGAAATGAGCTTTGAAGAAGCCCGTCATAATTATATACAGACTTCCGGAGTTCCTTTCTGTCAGCAAATTGAAATAATATTTCCGAATCATCCTGCGAATGCAGGTACAGTCGAGTATTTTGAAAAAACAAAAATAGAAGGTTTTTTCGGGCAGAAGTTTCATGATGATGTGAGATTCGCAATAAATTCCCTGAGACAGAGGGGAGATCTTGCCGGAGTATCTTCCGGAAATTTTCCTGATCTGATAAATCAGTTTGTCGAAAAAGAAAAACTTGAGTTTGATATAGTTATGGGATTTGAAGCTGAAAAAGGATTTGAAAAAGGAAAACCTCATTTTGATTTTTTCCTTGAAAAGTTCGGACTCGATAAAAAAGATCTGACTTTTGTCGGTGATTCCCTCAAAGATTCGGATAAGGCGTTTGAATACGGTATTGACTTTATAGGTGTTTGCGGTTTGTTTTCCCATGAACAGTTTGAAGCTCGTCATGCAAACGCAAAAACAGTTCAAAACATTAAGGAGATTCTTTCAATATGAAAACAATTGTACTTGCGGCAGGAACAGGAAGCCGCCTCAAAGATTTAACGACTGCCCGGACAAAGGGGATGGTTGAGGTAGGAGAGCGTAAGCTGATTGATTACCTTCTCGATTTTCTTGATATTGATATGATGGATGAAATCGTCATCGTCGGCGGTTTTTATTATGAAGACCTCAAAAACCATGTCGATTCGCGAAAAAATCCGAAGATCAGAGTTATTGAAAATAAAGAATATCTTAAAGGTAATATATTTACTCTCATGACGGGTCTTAAAGAAGTCGGTGATGATTCATTTCTTATAACTAATGTTGATCATATTTATCCGAAGAAAATGTTTACGGAAATGAAAAAACATTTTTCCGGTATCAGAGCAATGTGTGATTTTGACAGAACTCTCGGTGCTGATGACATGAAGGTCAAGCTTGAAGGAGACAAAATAGTCGGAATCAGCAAACAGCTTTCGGATTTTGACTGCGGATATATCGGAATGACTTATGTCGATAAATCCATGAATGCATTATACCGTAAGACGATTGATGAAGTTCTTTCCCGTTTCGGAGAAAAGGCAGTTGCCGAAAATATTCTTCATGTTCTGTCGGAAAGTTCCAACAAACCCGGAATATGCGATTTGTCAGGATTCGGCTGGTATGAAGTGGATACACCGGATGAGAAATTATCCGCCGAGGAAAAACTCAAGACTGACCCTAACTTTAAATGACTAAATTAAATTTATTGCCTGATGATGAGTTGAGCGCGCTTATTGATTCTGCGCGCTCAATT
Organism: Spirochaetota bacterium; assembly: GCA_035430785.1. Classification (GTDB taxonomy): domain Bacteria; phylum Spirochaetota; class UBA4802; order UBA4802; family JAFGJZ01; genus JAKJGA01. The sequence continues at coordinate 4,832 of DAOMHE010000043.1, forward strand.
ACGTCAATGGGTAAGTGCTGTCCGATTTCGTGCGGAATAAACCGTGCAGAAATTGTTCCTCCATGCGGTGCCGTTTCGGATGCTTCAAGAGTTGCGTCTTTTGCTGTGCATAAAGGCGAAGAGCCTCCTGTCAGCGGTGAACGCGGTGCGGGCAATGTTTTCTTTTCGGGTTGTGCTTTGGGATGTGTGTTCTGTCAGAATTATCCGTTTTCGGCTTTGAATAATGGAAAGGATTATTCTGTATCAGCTTTGGCTGATAAGATCAAGTATCTGGCTGAAAAGAAAAAAGTTCATAATATAAATTTTACTACAGCTGATCATTATCTTTTGGAAACGTTGAAAGCTCTTAGTATCATAAAAAACAAAATTTCTATTCCGCTTTCTTTTAACTGCAGCGGTTATTTTTCCAATGAATCTCTTTCGATAACACACAAAGTCGCCGACATTTTTCTTTTTGATTTAAAGTATTCTGATAAGGTCATGGCGCGGAAATATTCAAGAGTTCCGGATTATGTTGAACGGTCTTTTGAAGCGTCTGATTTCTTTATCAATAATCCGGTAAACTGGATTGAAAATGAAGGTCTGCTTGAGTCGGGTCTTATTTTCAGGCATCTGGTTTTGCCGTCCGGCCTCGACAATACAAAAGGCGTTATTGACAGGCTTGTTGAACTTAAAGGCAAGGGAGTCGATTTCAGATTCAGTTTGATGTGCCAGTATTTTCCTGCTTATAAGGCTATTGACGGAAATTTCCCTGAACTTGAAAATAAAACGTCAGAAGATGAATATGATGAAGCTGTTGAATACATGAATGAATCTGGAATAGACGGCTGGATTCAGGAATACGATTTGGACGGGAACTGCTGACTACCAGATGAAATACAGCGGGTTATAAAGTTTACCGTGGCGTTCTATTTCAACATGAACGTGAGGTCCGGTTGATCTGCCAGTGTTTCCAAGAAGTGCGATTATATCTTTTTTTGTTACGTGATCGCCCGGTTTTGAGATAAGCTGACTGCAATGTGCGTATGTTGATATATAACCCTCTTTGTGCATCACTATTACTGCTAGCCCGAGTCCGTCGCGCCATCCTGCGAAAGAAACAATTCCTTCATTTATCGGGTGAATTTCCATTCCTATTGAACCGGTAATGTCAAGTCCCTGGTGGAATGCCATCATCCCTGTGAAAGGATCGGAACGCATACCGAACATAGAACCGAAGTTTCCTTTATCGACTGGTTTATTGAAGCTTTGTTTTATTCCGTAAAGACCTTCGATGTAATTATTTACAATGATGGGTCTTACTCCTTCGTAAAAAGCGAATCTTATATCATCAAGCGCGAATAATTCAAAAATACTGTGTTTGAAATTTCCATTAGGTCTTAGATAAAAGCTTTTTCATCCTGTAAGCATCAAGAAAATCATCGCAAGGAAGAAGTACTCCGTTCTTTTCAGGTATAGCAATTTCTATATTTTCTTCGGCAAGAAGTGATGTTATGAATGGATTAGCTGCTATAAGCGTTTCTACCGTGATTCCGTTTCTAACTGCGACGTCCCAGTATGATTCTCCCTTTGCCATTACATGAAATTTTATTTTAGTTCCGGTATCATATTTATAGTTTTTGAGTATTTTGATGTATTCTGTTCTGTCAGTGAAGAGAACAAAACCGTCTTTAAGAATGTGACCAGATTCCGATACTTCAATCGTTTTCTTGAAAACTGCATTGTAGATATTTCCGCCGGCAACGACGAAAAATGACAGCACGAAAAGAATTTTAAAGAAGAAAAACGCACGTCTGAGATTGTAGTATGAAATTGGTAATCCGTTCACTATTTTTCCCCGAGCTTTTTACTCTTATCGCATGCTTTGACTGCCGCGTCAATCACTATTCCCGAAAAAGCCGCTCTTTCGAGAACATGAACGGCATCAATCGTGCTTCCGCCCGGAGATGTTACCTTATTTCTGAGCGATATCGGTTCTTCTCCGCTTTGCATTGTCATTTCGGATGCTCCTTTCAGTGTCTGGCAGGCAAGGAGAAGGGCATCCTTTCTGGCAAGCCCGAGAGCTACTCCGGCATCGGCTAAAGCCTGAATAAATGTAAAAACATATGCCGGTCCGCATCCGGAAATTGCTGTAACCGCATCGATATGTTTTTCAGGTAGAATCAGCGTCTTTCCTACAGATTTAAAAATATTTTCAGCGCTTATCATCTGTTTTTCTGTTACAAATGAATTCTTGCAAAGGACGCTCATTCCCTCTGATATTAAAGCCGGGGTGTTCGGTATAACTCTTATTGCGGAAGTCCCTTCCGGAAGAGCTTTGGTTATTGAGTCCAGTGTTATTCCGGCGGCAATTGAAATTATCAGTTTATTTTTCAGCAAGTCGCCGGTTTCTCTTAAAATGTTAAGAATGACATCCGGCTTCAGCGCATAAATAATTATTCCGCATTTTTCCGCCGCTTCCTTTTCGCTTGATGCGCTTGTGATCGTGCAGGATGATGAACTGATTGTTTTGAAGTTCTCAACTGCTGCAGGATGACTGTCGAAACCTGTTATTTCACCGTGAAAATTTTTGGCAAGTCCGGCGGCGATTGCATATCCCATGTTGCCGAGACCGATTATTGCTACTTTTTTATCCATTTGTATAATCCCTTTTCCCGAATATTGCGCTTCCGACTCTGATTATGGTTGCGCCTTCTTTAATTGCTTCAATGTAGTCTCCGCTCATTCCCATGGAAAGTTCGGTCATGTTTATTGAAAGTGATGAGTTGATTTTATCTTTAAGATTTCTGAGAGTAATGAAGCTTTTTACGGCATCCTGAATATCTCCGCCGGCAGGTCCGATTGTCATTAAACCTGTAAGTTTTAAATTAGATGCAAGCATTATCTGAGAGCATAATTCTTCCGCAAGTTCAACTTCAACACCCGATTTGGAATCTTCTCCGCTGGTATTGACCTGAACAAAAACTTCTATTGTTTTATTTATTTTGCAGGCTTCTGCATCAAGTTTTTCAGCAGTGCTGATTTTGTCGAGAGAATGAATTGTAGAAAAAAGTTTTACGGCATCCTTTGCCTTGTTTGACTGAAGATGGCCGATGAGATGAAAATCAAAATTTCCCTGCAAAAGAGGTATTTTATCTCTGGCTTCCTGAACCTTGTTCTCGCCGAAAAGAAGTATGCCCGAATCGATGGCATTCTGAACCGTATCAGCTCCGTAAGTTTTGCTTACGGCGAGAAGTCTGATATCATCAGGGTTTCTTCCCGCTGAAACGGCAGCCTTTACGGCTGATTCATGAACAGAATCATAGTTTTCTCTGATGCTCATAGAATAATCAGACAAAAAGAGCGTTTTCTGTAAAGAAATATTTCTTGATCAATTGATTCTCTGAATTATTGTGCCCTGGGGGACGGATGGACTCAATTTATTCAATTATAGGATATTCTGCAAGTATTCTTGTCGCTGTTTCTCTTTTTATGAATTCGGCATTCAAGCTCAGGCTCATTAACCTGATCGGAGCAATTGCATTTTCTGTATACGGCATAATGATAGAAGCATATCCCGTATCTGTACTGAATATTCTGATAGTATTTGCTGATCTTTATTTCCTTTCGCACTACATTTTTAAGAAAGAGTATTTTTCAATTGTCGAAATTTCTCACGATTCGCAGTATCTTGAATATTTTATTAAATTTTTCGGAGCTGATATCGCGAAATTATACCCGGAATTTACGTATAGAACTGATGAGAACACGAAAGTTCTTCTTTTGGTTCGCGATCTTGTACCGGCGGGTATAGTTTTTTATGAAGAAAATCCGGAAGGATTATTTTTCATACATCTTGATTACGTTGTTCCAAGATACCGCGATATGAAAATCGGACGTTTTCTATACCGTGACTCTCTGGGTTTTTTCAGAAACAGGGGTTGCCGTGAAATCAGAACTCCGCTTTACGGGAAGAATCATCTTCGTTATCTCAGAAAAATGGGATTCCGGAGGATTGAAAATGACGGGGATATTTTTTCTAAAACGATTTAGTTTCCTTGTAACAGTTTTACTGCTTTCATGTTCAGCGAAAAATGAACCATTGATTGGATTTGCTGTTTATCCCGGAGATGCAGAATCTTCTATTAATTCAAAAATTATTGAGAAAAATATTGCGAGCAGAAATTTTATATACGCCTGCTCGGAAAAAGCTTCGTTATCAGAATTAGTCTCATCTTTATTTTCCGAAGGATGTGCAAAAATAATTATCAGAGGCGAGGCTCTGGTGATATCCGGATATCTTCCTCCAGAAAATACTGTTATTATCGATCCGCCGGATGATAAAAGCGGATTTCTCTTTGATGCTGAATTTGCGCTGAAACAGGCTGATGACTTTCGGAAAAAGAAATTTCTGAATAAAAATTACGCACTTATACTGCCGGAAAATAATGAATTAAGAAAAATCTCAGATAGATATTTTAAAGAGTGCGGAAAAATTGTTTTTCTAAAATTTGATTACGGCAGATTTGATTCTTATGAACTTGAGAGAGCGCTTTCACAGTTAAAAGATATCCATATCCTTATACATTATTCGGGATATTCATCTGAAAGAATAAAATCATTCTGCTTTGAAAATGGTATTAATTCGGCATCTGTTTTTTCTGATTTAAAAACAGACTCTGTTAATATTTTTTCTGCTGAAAAAGACTACGTTTTTGCGGGTGAATTTGCCTGTTTGAATAATCACGGAAAAGAAAGGGTTGTAATGCCTTCAGGCTGTGTTAAAATAATGGAATATACGGGACAATAAGAGTTTAAAATTGTTTGACAGTTGAAATTGACTCTTTATCCGGTTTATATTAAAAGAGGTTGCGATGCGTTTAAAAATATTGGTATTATTTGCCGTGATGATTTCATCGATGTCTTTTTCTCAGAAGAAGGAAGAGACGATAGAGGAGTTCGTGTCAAAGATGACGATTGAGGATAAAATCGGTCAGATGATGATGACGGGCATTTCGGGTAATGATGCGGGTAATAACAACTCATATTCCATGATTAAAAAATACCGTCTTGGCGGGATTATTCTTTTCGGTTATAATATTGGTGATGCGCAGAAGCTTAAAAGATTTACCTCGGCGATGCAGAAAAATTCTGCTGATTTGACTGGTATTCCGCTTTTTATTTCTACTGACCAGGAAAGCGGACTTGTGGTACGTATAAAAGACGGAGTAACGCAGTTTCCCGGTACAATTGCATCCGGATCGGCTGATGATCCGGCTCTGACTAAAAAGGCTGCATATTATCTCGGTATGCAGATGAAATCATTGGGGCTCAATATGAATCTTGCGCCTGTCGCGGATATAAACAATAATCCCGATAATCCTGTAATAAATGTGCGCTCATTCGGTTCTGATCCGGAAAAAGTTTCCGCTCAGGTAAAGGCATATGTAGAAGGTCTGCAATCGGCTGGATGCGCCGCCGTGGTTAAGCATTTCCCGGGTCATGGAAACACATCGAAGGATTCTCATAAGGTTCTTCCTGAAATAAATTCATCCATTGAGGAAATCAAAAATTTTGAATTAAAGCCTTTCCGTGCGGCAATTGATTCTGACGTTTCGTCATTTATGACTGCTCATATCTCATATCCCAAGGTGCTGAATTCTTCCGAGCCGGCTACTTTTTCTGAGTTCTTTCTTGAAAAAATTCTGCGGGATGAAATGAAATACAAAGGGCTCGTTTTTACGGATGATCTGGAAATGGGAGCTCTTTCACAGCATATGACTATCGGACAAAGTGCAGTAAAGGCGGTTAAAGCCGGAGTGGATATTCTTCTTACAACGTCTTCCAGAGCGGATCAGATTTTCTATGCACTTTGTAACTCTGTAAAAAAAGGGGATATTCCCGAATCAAGAATAGACGAATCCGTTATCCGGATAATACGTGCAAAAAGAAAATTCTGTAATAATGATTCAAATAGCGATTACATTTTCCCGAATTCCGAGGCCGATGAGGTTAACAGGATTATTTCGGAGAAGGCTTTGTATCTTTACGGCAAAAATTCGTTTACCGAAATTAAAGATGATAAAACAATTATTGTTTCTGACAATGCATATTTCAATTCTCTTTTCCCTGCTGAGAATTTTACCGTAATGGCATCATCGAGATTCTTTTCTTCTAACACATCAGGAAGAAAGATTTATGTTTATTCTCACTCAGTTAATATAAATCTCATGGACGGAATAATCCGCCTTAGCGGAAAAAATGCAATGACATTTGTTTATTCAGGAAATCCTTTTCTGTTTTCAAAATATAAACAGCATCCCGCGACCTTGTTTATGTTTTCTAATACGAATGCTTCTTTTACGGCTGCCGCAAATTTCATCAAGGGACAAATTAAAGTGAAAACAGAATGCCCTATTGATTTCGGTTTTTGATGCCTGCAGGTATATATGTTCATTTTCCGTTTTGTTTTTCAAAATGCGATTATTGCTCATTTTATTCTGTTTCAGATGCGGATTCATCTTCTTTAAACCGTTATTGTGAAGCGGTTTTGCGTGATATTGAATATAACGCTTCATTATACACGGGTAAGACATTTGATACGGTTTATTTCGGAGGAGGAACTCCTCTTTCAATGGGAATTCCGTTATTGAGGAAAATATCAGATAAAATATTTACTTCTTTTAGAATCGAATCCGGTTATGAGTTTACTGTTGAATGTAATCCGTCTTCTACAAGTGTTGATGATTTTAAAATTCTTTCTGACTTCGGATGCAATCGAGTATCAATTGGCGTTCAGTCATTTGATGAACGAATTAATAAATTTCTAGGCAGAAAATATGTTCCGCCTGAACATGCAGTAAAACTTCTTAATTGTTCTTTTCTTGATATTTCTGCGGATATCATCGCCGGAATTTCAAATATTGATAAAGAACCGGTTTTATCTTCTATAAATATTCTTTCGGAAACGAATGCTGATCATATTTCGGTTTACATGCTTAGCGTTGATGAAGGGACTCCGCTATATTCGCGTTTTACTGATTGGGATAAATATGATTTAGATCAGAAAAATATTTTTGAAGCTGTTATAGATAGACTGAAAAATAAATCGTATGATCATTATGAGGTTTCAAACTTTGCAAGAAATGGAAAAGTCTCACGCCATAATATGAAATACTGGACATGGCAGGATTATCTAGGCCTCGGCGCGGCATCGCATTCGTTTATTGACGGAAGACGTTGGCATAAAGAAGATGATTACACGGCGTATTCATCAAATCCGATTAATGTTATCTATGATGACCGTTCAGCATCGTCAGCTTTGGCTGAGTATGTAATGACAGGACTTCGTCTTTCAGAAGGAATATCTATAGAAAAAATTAAAAAAATATTTGATAAGGAGATTCCTTCTTCATTTTATGAAAGGGTGAAATCCGCAGCTGACTCCGGCAGAATTGAATTTAAAAGCGGAGATATAATCTCCGCTTTTAACAATATTTTTTATCTAAATGATACAATCTTTTATCTTACCGAAAAGCTCATTTGATGATGTTGTAGGCGATGTCCCTGCATATATTCTTCAGGTAAGAAATTTCTGTTCCGGTTATAGTTTTATTTTTAGTTACTAAAACAGCCCCGAGCAGATTTTTGTTTTCGATTACTGCTATATATGCATTTTTTGATCGGGCTTTGATTATAGGAGAACCTTTTTTAAGTTCAGAGATAATTTCTTTCCGTTTTTCAGCTTCAGGCTGATTCTGATCAAGCTTAGAAAGAATACCTGAAGCATAAAAATATTTTTTTATAAGATTTAAGTTTTCTTTGTCATAATGATAATATGCGAATGATTCAAAAGAATGAGTTTGGCAGGCTTCGCTGAATGTTTTAGCGAGAAGTTTTTCAAAGCTGTTTGTCCGGCGTTGTGTTTCTTTCGGATTTTCACGTAAAACGGAAGATCCGGACTCTGCTGCCGGCTGAGCTGATTTTTTGAAAAAATAGAAAAAACTGAACGCTGATATGAAAATTATTAATAATATTATGGATGTTTCAATAATAATTTCTGTAATCAGTTTTGCCGGCAGCTTGTACCTGTACACGACAAAGAATGCGAACTTTACGCCTTTCAGCTTAATGTAATAAAATTTTTCTGAACCATAGTATTTTGATTCGACTTTGCTTGCAGAAAGTTTTCCATTCTTGATATCGCTTATAATAAGATCGGAAAAACCGTTTTTGATTTCTTTCCGGGTAAGACCGGAAAAACCTCCAAGATAATTATTCTGCATATCTGCAAGGGCTATGAATGCGACTTCTTTTTTTGATGAGGCGGCAGTCTTTAGAGCAGATTCTGCCTCATCTTTTGTTTTGCCTTCAAGAAACGGTTTAAGTTCCGAAACAAGAGACTGATTGAGCGATAATAGATGAGTCATGTATGATTCATGGATATAGTCAGCTCTTATAAAGAAAAATATTATAATTGCCGCGCATGAAGTGATGACAGAAACCGAAATTGCTTTAAATAAGTTATTCATAGAATATCCAGGACAAAATTTGATTCATGTACGCACATACTGAATGTGCGTGTCAAAATAAATTTTGGTTAATAAGAAAAATTCTATTTTATTTTAAGAACCTGGCGCAATGAGTCAAAGTGATTTTTGCTGATTGTTTTGAGCTCATCTGCGGAAAATTCTTTTGCAATATGCTCAGGCTTTTCCATCAAAATGCTTTTTCCGGAATGATTTGCTATATAGCGGATGTAATTGAGAGCCGCAAGTTTATGTTGAGTGAGATTATCATAATCAAGATAACTGTACATGATCGCAAGACCCAGAAAAGGATTATCATAAATTGTACTGCTTAGTGCGAATTCTTCATGAGTAACCGGATCCTGAATTTTATACTTGTTGTATAGAATTTTATGACTGAGTTCGTGTATTTCGAACATTCGTGTCATATCTTTTATGATTTCGCTTTCTTTACCTGCAAAAGCTTTCCGCAAACAATAGGATATTTCAGAATTTACTCTTGCTCCGTTAAAAAGAAATGCGCTTACATTTTTCCCGGCAAGAACTCTATGCGCTATTCCGGAATCATTAGCTATTTCTTCCTGACTGACATAAATGATATCATCGTATGTCATTGAGTTGCTGACAGATATCTCCGGATAGGATATCAGCGGAATAATATTATAAATTGTTTCGGAAAAATCAAATAGAGGATGACTTACCAGCAGAAGTTTCTTTTTTCCGTAAATGCAGTAATTAAGATTTATTTTTCTGGACGGTGCGTCGTCTATTGAAAAGCTTATAACTATATTTCTGGTTTCAAGTTTTTTAGCAATCTGATCAATTTTCTGATTATCAAACAGTGACGGATTTTTATAAAGATTCAGCAGAACAGTAGCGTCATTTTTGAGATTTTCATCCCTTAGGGTACGGATATAATTCTGATAGGCTCTGATTTTTAAAGCATCACTCTGAACATCATTATGAGATACTGAGTTCGGCTGTATAAGGTTTACGAAATAAACGTTGCTGTAATAAAGAAAATTGATATAAGCATAAAATTTGCCGTTTGTGGATTTGATGGCTGATCCGGAAGTTGAGAAAAAATTTTCGGCTTGTACAGCATTTCCGTAAAAAGCAACAAGCAATAAGGCCGCAAAAGCTGCCTGTTTTTTTAACATATAATCCCCGCCTGAGGGAATAAAAAATCAGTGAAAAAAAAATACAAGCAATTTTTTTTTAGCTAACTATTAATACGTGACGAGCCGATACCTAGAAAAGGGTGATTTATGCTCATTGACTTGCGTATGAAAAAAGGGATTTTTGCTGTTTTTATCATACTTCCTCTCGTTATTTACGGCAGGTCAGGTCAGGTTAAGAAAACTTCTTCTGATTATGTCGCAAAATCAGAATCCG